>NZ_RZTF01000148.1:0-14054 GCF_004023175.1 Mesorhizobium sp. M7A.F.Ca.MR.362.00.0.0 | reverse complement strand
CGCTGCCCCTCATCGCCCTGCCGGGCACTTCTCCCCGTATAGTGACGGGGAGAAGGACGCTGCCGCGAAGGATCTCGCCAATCTCCTGCGTTGCTGGAGAGGAGCCGAGGTCGCGGGCTACGCCGAAATCCGTTCGATCACCGCGCCGCAGTTAGACAGCTTTTCTTCCAGCCGCTCGAAGCCGCGGTCGAGATGGTAGACGCGGTTGACCGTGGTCTCGCCTTCCGCCGCCAGGCCGGCGATGACCAGCGACACCGAGGCGCGAAGATCGGTCGCCATGACCGGCGCGCCCTTCAGCTTCGGCACGCCGTCGACGATCGCCGTCTGGCCCGAAAGCGTGATATGAGCGCCGAGCCGCGCCAGTTCCTGCACATGCATGAAGCGGTTCTCGAAGATCGTCTCGGTGATGCGCGACTTGCCCTTGGCCATCGTCATCAGGCCCATGAACTGCGCCTGCAAATCGGTCGGGAAGGCCGGGAACGGCGCCGTCGTCACGTCGACCGGCGCAATGCCGGCGCCGTTGCGCCTCACACGAATGCCGGAATTGGTCGGCGTGATCTCCGCACCCGTCTGCGCGATCACGTCCAGTGCCGTCTGCAGCAGATCCGCACGCGCACCTTCGAGCACGACGTCGCCGCCGGTCATGGCGACGGCCATGGCATAGGTGCCGGTCTCGATGCGGTCGGGGATGACGCGCACGCGCGCGCCCGACAATGATTCGACGCCGTCGATGGTGATTGTCGGCGTGCCGGCGCCGGAAATCTTCGCGCCCATGGCATTGAGGCACTCGGCGAGGTTGACGATCTCTGGCTCGCAGGCGGCATTATCCAGCACCGTCTCGCCCTTGGCGAGCGCCGCGGCCATCATCAGCACATGGGTGGCGCCGACCGAGACCTTCGGGAAGGTATAGCGGTTGCCGACTAGCCGGCCATTCCTTGTCTTGGCGATGACATAGCCGGTATCGACGTCGATATCGGCACCCAGCGCCTGCAGGCCCTCTAGGAACAGATCGACCGGCCGCGTGCCGATGGCGCAACCGCCCGGCAGCGACACTTTGGCCTCGCCCATGCGGGCCAGAAGCGGGCCGATCACCCAGAACGAGGCGCGCATCTTCGACACCAGCTCGTAAGGCGCCGTAGTGTCGACGATGTTGCGGGCGGAGAAATTGATGGTGCGCGAATAGCCCTCATTCTGCTTCTCGCGGCGGCCATTGACCGAATAATCGACGCCGTGGTTGCCCAGGATGCGGATCAGTTGCTCGACATCGGCCAGATGCGGCACGTTTTCCAGCGTCAGCGTGTCGTCGGTCAAAAGCGAGGCGATCATCAAAGGCAGCGCCGCGTTTTTCGCGCCCGAGATCGGAATGCTTCCGGAGAGCTTGTTGCCCCCGACAATTCTGATGCGATCCATGGAAGAACGTCCCTCTCGGCCAAAAAGGGCCGGTTCAATCGTTTGAGTAGCGGCCCGTCTAGACCATTGGCCAATCTGGTTCAAGAATTACGCTGGTTCAAGAAATGGGATTTCGCCCACCCCGGGCCAAGAGTGGCCGATTTGAGTTAATCTTTTTGTATTTCCTTCGATGCAGCGAGCCCGTCCGGCCGCTCGTCGGCATCGCCGGTCCGCCGCGAGCGTGACTGCGCCTTGCGCTTCTGCAGATTGGCGCGCAATTGCTCGGCAAGCCGATCCTTGCGGATTGTTGCGCTGTTTTTCGGTGGACCATCCTTTTTCACTGGAATTGCCTTGTCGTCCATCGCCCCGTCGCCGCCGGCGACCCACCAGCTTGCTGTTCAGGGATAGCCAACATTGTGGCACTGCCATGTCATTAAAAGCTATCCGGCAAAGGCTTTCACAGAAGCGTTGCGCTTGGCCTTGCGCTTGCCGGTTCGATATGGCAGAAGCCCCGCCATCAGCGGCTGCGGTAGCTCAGTGGTAGAGCACTCCCTTGGTAAGGGAGAGGTCGAGAGTTCAATCCTCTCTCGCAGCACCAGTTTCCAACATCCTTGTTGCCGCACATTCGTCCTCTGCATTTGCAAGGGCGAGGCGGCTACATGGGAACGGCGCGGCCATCGTGCTGGCGGACCTCATCAGCGGTGCATTGCTCCAGAAAATGGCTGCCACAGGCAACTCCAGCCGAAACGCATTCCCGGCAAGACACGATTCATCAACCAAGATGCTGTTCATCGACATGACGTATTGTGGCATGGACGCCTGTCTGCGTCGGTCAAGTCCATGCTTGTCAGGAAGAGGGCTGAAAGGCTCTTCATCTGGGCGGGAACCTGAAATCGCCCGAAACAAAAGAGCGTGCAAGGCATGAACGTGAGCGAAAACGTGCAAAACGCCCCCGGTGCTTCCCGTCTTTGGACACTGCCAGCCATCATGGCAGCGTTCTTATGTCTGTGCGTTACCGGCGCGTTCGCGGAGACGCGTGCTTTGAAGATTCAACATCTCCATACGGGCGAGAAGGCTGAAATCGTCTTCAAGCGCAATGGGCGCTATGATCCGGCGGGATTGAAGAAGATCAATCTCATGCTGCGCGACTGGCGTCGCAACGAACCGACGAAGATGGATCCGCGCCTGCTCGATCTTGTCTGGCAGGCCTATCGCGCCAGCGGCTCGAGAGCCTATATCCACGTGGTCAGCGCCTATCGGTCGCCAGCGACGAACGCCATGCTGCGCAGCCGCTCGAAGGGCGTGGCTCGGGAAAGCCAACACATGGTTGGCCGCGCGATGGACTTCTTCCTGCCGGATGTGCCGCTGAAGAAGCTGCGCGACATCGGCCTCAAGATGCAGGGCGGCGGCGTAGGCTATTACCCGACCTCGGGCTCGCCTTTCATACATATGGATGTCGGCAATGTGCGGCATTGGCCGGGCATCAGCCGCCAGGAACTCGCAAGGGTATTCCCGAACGGCAATACGCTGCATGTGCCGAGCGACGGCAAACCGCTGCCCGGTTATGGGCAGGCGTTTGCCGCCTACAAATCGCGCAAGGGCGCCGGCACGCCCAACATCGACCTGGCAAGTGCCGACGGCGGCCAACGCAGGCCGGCGCGCGGCCTGCTGGCGACGCTTCTGGGTGGGCGCGGCGCGGACGAGACCGATGATGTCGCCGAAGCGGTGCCGGCGCCACGCAAGCCGGCCAAGTCCGTTGAACCCAGGCCCGCCGGCATCGCAATCGTGCCGCCGCAGGATGCCCAGCGCGCCGACATCCAGATGGCTTCCGTCGATAGGGCCGAAGAATCGCCGATTGGACCGGAAGGGAAGACGCCTGAAGCGATCGTCATGGCCATGGCGCCGGGCTCGGTGCCGCTGCCAGCCTTCGCCCCGCGCAGCGGGTCCACGACCAGCATTCCGACCCCGCAACTCGCGCCGCTTGCAGCAGCCGACGCTTCCCCCGCGCGGGCCGAACTGGCCAATCCAACAGCAACCGATGCTGAAATTCCCTCGGGCAAGTCGGCCGGTCCCGCGGGCGGCGCGCCGGACATGGTGGCGTTCAACATCCCGTTGCCGACATGGCGACCGGAAAGCCCGACGCGCCAGCTTGAAGCAGACAAATCCGGCGATGCGGTCGCTGCCTTGCTGGCCTTGAACCACGCCGATGACGGCCACAATGGGTTGGCCGGCCAGCGGGTCTCGGTTGCCCAATCGAAGCCCGAAGATCGCGTCAGGACCAGCCCGAAGGCCGACCGTGTCCAGCCAAATCTCGATCCCGAAGCCACCGCGGTCATCGTGCCGGCAGCGTTGTCCCGGCCGATTGAGACAGGTCGTGGCATCGCCGGCGGAGCTAGCACTGCGGCGGCGCCCGTCATTGCCGCCAATCTCATCCGCACAGCGCCGGAGCACATCTATCTCGATGGATTCCAGCCGCGAGGACAGACCTCCGATCACCGGCGCTTCACCGGTTCCGCGGTCAAGTTCCTGCCCATCGCCAGCTTCAAATAGACGCCAGCCCTCGTTCGAGCCGACGTGGATGTGTTGCACGACTGGCTTGGCTGCCATGGGATAGCAAGTCATGCCGAACTCTCGATGGCTCTGTAAGAGAAGTTCCAAATTTGACAAACATGTGTGAAATTGTAAGATAATCGTCTTTCCGTCGGCGATGGGCGATGACAATGTCGATCCGCGAAGAACTGGCCAATACGACCGTGGCGTTCACCTCCGCGGAAGAGAAGATCGTCCAGGTCCTGCTCGCTGATTATCCGATGTCGGGGCTGGGCACCGCGACCCGGCTGGCACGGCGCGCCGGCGTCAGCGACCCGAGCGTGACGCGGCTGATGAGCAAGCTTGGCTATGTCGGCTTTGCCGATTTCCAGGCACGCCTGCTCACCGAAGTTGAATCCAGGCTGCATTCGCCGCTTTTGATGATGGAGGCCAAGCGTCCGGGCGGCTCCAGCGAAGGCACCGCACTCGCCTATTTCCATTCGGTTTCCGACAGCCTGGAGCGCACGCGCACGGCAGTGCCGGTGCAGGCCTACACGCGCGCCGTCAACATGCTGCTCGAGAGCAAGGGCCAGGTCGTGCTGCTGGGCGGCCGGTTCAGCCGGCATATCGCCTCCATGCTGGCCGGCTACCTCCTGCAGTTCCGCTCCGGCGTGCGCGACATCGGTTCGTTGAGCCCCGCCGATTTCGACCTGTTGATCGACCTTGGCAAGCGCGACCTCCTCGTCGTGTTCGACTACCGGCGCTATCAGTCGGACGTGGTGAGCTTTGCCCAGCAGGCCAAGGAGCGCGGCGTCTCCATCCTGCTGTTCACCGATGTCTGGCTGTCGCCGATATCTGACATAGCGGACCTGACCATGGTCGCGGCGATCGACGCCAACTCGCCGTTCGACACGCTGGCGACGGCCGTTGCCCAGATGGAAACCGTGTTTGCCCACGCGCTGGAAGGCCATGGCGCCGGGGTGCGCAAGCGCATCGAGGACATCGAAAAGATCCGCAGCGCCAATGCGGTCACGCTCGATACCGCCCTGTCGTCATCGGCCGACGACGCCGCCAAATCCAAAACCACAAGGAAATAGTGTCGTTGCGCCCGGTGCAGCGATGCAAAGCGCCGCGACGCAGAGAAGGAAGCGACAATGCCCGACAACCAGACCATCATCGATGCCGTGCAGGCTGAGATCGAGACCGATCGCGACTGGTTGATCGGGCTGACCCGCGACATGGTTCGCATCCCTTCGGTCAATCCCAAATTCGAGCCCAACCCGGCGATCAACCGCGAGGCGGATGTCCAGGCGCTGCTCGAACCGATCCTCAAGCAGGACGGGTTCAGGACCGAGCAATGGGATGCGTTGCCCGGGCGGCCCAATCTGGTCGGCGAATGGGCGGGAGACGAGGACCGCAGCCTGATCCTGTGCGGCCATATCGACGTCGTGCCGGTCGGCGCGATGAAGGACTGGTCGGTCGATCCGTTCGGCGGCGAGATCACCAATGGCCGCCTCTATGGCCGCGGCGCCGTCGACATGAAGGGCGGCGTCGCCGCTTGCATCGCCGCCGCGCGCGCGATCCGCAAGGCGGGCATCACGCTGCAGGGCCGGCTCGCCATCCACTCGGTCGTCGACGAGGAAGCCGGCGGCTTCGGCGCCATGGACGCGGTGAAGAAGGGCAAGCTCGCCAAGGCGGTGCTGGTCGCCGAACCGACCTGGGGCGATGTCCTGCCGGTCGAAGGCGGGCTTGAATGGGCGCGGGTGACGATCCGCGGGCGCAACGCCCATTCGGCGCTGCGCTACAACGAGATCTATCCGCAGCGCCACGACAAGGAGCGGCTTGAGCCGGGCGTCAACGCCATTGAGATCGCCGCCCGCTTCATCGCCGCCGTGCGCCAGTATGAGCTGGATCGGACGCGGGCGAAATCGCATCCGCTGCTGCCGCTCGGCATGAACACGATCAACATCGGCGTCATGCATGGCGGAACCGGCCTTGGCCAGCACGGCCTGCCGACCGTCATGACCAACCCGGCCATCATTCCCGACGTCGCGGTGCTCGATCTCGACATGAAATTCCTGCCCGATGAGAACTCGGCCGACTACCGCCGCGATTTCGAGACGTTCGTCCACCATTTCGCCCAGACCGATGCGTGGCTGCGCGACAACCCGCCTGCGATCCAATGGGAGCTCGGCGGGCTGTATTTCCCGCCGATGAACACGCCGGTCGATCATCCGCTGGTGACATCGCTGATGAAGCGCAAGGCCATGGTCGGCAAGGCGCCGCAGGCGCGCGGCTTCGTCGCCGTGTGCGATGCCGCGCACTATGCCGGCGCGGGCGTCGACGGTGTCATCTTCGGCCCCTCAGGCGACGGGTTTCACGGTTCCGACGAATATGTCGAGGTCGAATCGGTGGTCGAGACCGCCAAGGTGATCGCCGCTTCGGTCATCGACTGGTGCGGCATCCGCTGAGGCGGAGCCGCTATTCCGAAACGGTCAGGCCGGGCGTTTCAGGCGTCCGGCGACGGCGCCCCATGAAGCCTTGATCATGCCGACCAGGCCGCTCGGGTAGGCCAGCATCACGCCGATGATCAGCACCGCCGTGATCATCGGCCGCCACGCGCCGAAATCGGCCATCCATTCGGCGAAGATCGTCAGCACGAAGGAGGCGATGATGGCGCCGTAGATGGTGCTGGTGCCGCCAAGCAGCACCATCGACAGGATGATGGTCGCGAGACTCATGCCGAAGACATCGATCGAGGCATTGCGCTGGTAGGCGGCGTAAAAGGCGCCGGCGATGCCGGTGAAGAAGGCGCTCGCGGCAAGCGTCAGCATGCGCTGGCGCACGATCGAGACGCCGCGGCTGACGGCGTATTCCTCATTGTCGCGCAAGGCGACGATACTGGCCCCGGCGCGTGAGCGCACAAACACGCGCAGGAACAGCGTACTTGCCAGCAGCAGTGCCAGCGCGATGTAGAAATAGGCTGATTTGCCGTCGCGGACCATGTTGTGGTCGAAGATATAGAGTCCGGGAATGCGCACCAGCCCTTGCGTGCCGCCGGTGATGGCGGACTGGCTGATGATCACCTGCATCACCAGCTGCGCGAAGCCGAAAGTGACCAGGATGATGTAGATGCCCTTCAGCCGCAGGATCGGGATGGTCACCAGGATCGCCGCCAGGGTTGCGATGACACCGCTGGCAAACAGCGCGATCCACGGGTCGAATTCGGCCAGCTTGGTCAGCAGGCTGTAGGCATAGACGCCGATGCCGAACAGCGCCAGATGGCCGAAATTGAAGACGCCGCCATAACCGAGGCTGAGGTCCCAGTTCGAGGCGACGATCGCATAGATGAAGGCCATGATCAGGATGTGGCGGGCATAGGTGTCACCGAAGATCAGCGGCAGCAGCGCCAGCAGGGCGAAGCCGAGCACGAAGCCGATGGCCTCCTGCTTCCACGGCGTGCGGCCTGGAGCGATCGGGGTTGCCGCCTCGGCGTGGCCAGGCGCGATCAGCGATGTCGTGTCGGTCATGCTAGGCCTCGGGAGCGGCTGGCAAAGATGCCCTCGGGGCGCACCATCAGGGTCAGGATGAGCACGCCGAACAGCAGTGCCGGCGTCCAGTACAAGCCGAAATAATAGCTGCAGGCGGCCTCGAAGAAGCCGATCAGATAGGCGGCGAAGATCGGACCCGATATGCTCGATATGCCGCCGAAAACGACGACGATCAGCGCCTTGAGCAGCGGGTCGCTGCCCATCACCGGCGACATGAAACGGTAGCCGCCCATGAAGATGCCGGCGAGCCCGGCCAGCGAAGCGGCGATGGCGAAGGCCAGCCCATAGAGCGCGGTGACGTTCAGCCCGACAAGATGGCTGGCATCTTCGTTCTGCGCCACGGCGCGCAGCGCCAGTCCCAGCCGCGTGCGGTTGAGGAACACCCAAAGTGCGGCCAGGATCAGCGGCGTGATGACGATGATAGCGATCTGGTGCAGGGAGACGCCGACGCCCCCGATGGTGGCGTTGCCGGCGATCAGCGCCGGGATCTGTTTCGAGCGCGGTCCCCAGATGGTCAGCGCGCCGTTCTCGATCAGCGACCCGGCCGCCAGCGTGGTGATGACGACGACCAGCACGATGTTGGGTCGGCCGATCAGCGGCCGCACGACGCTCGCCTGCAGGATCCAGCCGACGCCGGCCATGACGACGACGGCGATCGGAAAGGCGACCGCCGCCGGCAGGCCGAGTTCGACCAGCTGCCAGGCGATGTAGGCGCCCAGCATCATGAACACGCCATGGCTGAAATTGAACACGCCGATCGTCGTCCAGACGAGCGCTAGCCCGACCGCCATCATGGCGTAGAGCGAGCCCTGGAACAGGCCGCCGAACAGGATTTCCGCCAATGCGCTCATCTTCGGATTTTCCTAATGGCCAAAATACATCGACATGATCTCGCCGTGGTCGAGGCTTTCGCCCGGCTTGATCTCGGTCGCAACGGCGCCATGGTTGACGAGGTAGAGTTGCTGCGTCAGCTCCAGCAGGAATTCGATATCCTGCTCGACGACGATCAGCGGCACGCCGCCGCGCGAAATGTCCATGACGGAGGCGCAGAGTTCGTCCTTGATCTTGGGCGCCAGCCCAAGGGTCGGCTCGTCCAGGATCAGCAGGCGCGGATGGCTCATCAGCGCCGTGCCGATCGACACCATCTGGCGCTCGCCGCCCGACAATGTGCGCACGCGCTGGCGCCAGCGTTCCGCCAGTTTCGGAAACAGCTTGATCACCTTCTCGCGGTTCTCCGCCTCATGCGGCCGGGCCCGCGGCGAATAGGCTCCGAGCGCCATGCAGTCGGCGATCGAGAGATCGGGAAACAGCCGGTTGCCTTGCGGCACATGGATCAGGCCGGCGCCGACGATGGCGCGTGCGCTGCGGCCGGCAATGTCTTGCCCGTCGAACAGGATGCGGCCGCTCTTCGGCTGCAGCAGCCCGGAGACTGCGCGCAGCAGCGTCGTCTTGCCATGGCCGTTGGGGCCGAACAGGCCGACATTGCCGAAACGGCCGGCCTCCAGCGAGATATCGTGCAGCACGGTGACGCGGCCATAGCCGGCGGTGACGCCTTCGACGCTGAGAATGGGGTTCACGCCGCCGATCTCCTCGTGCCGAGATAGGCTTCGATGACGCGCGGGTCCGCGATCACGCCGGCCGGGTCGCCAGCGGCCAGGACGCGGCCATTGTTGAGCACCAGCAGATGTTGCGAAAGGCTCATCAGGAAGGTCAGCACGTGCTCGATCAGAAGGATGGTGATGCCGCGGTCGGCGGTGCGGCGGATCAGGCCGATCGATGTCTCGATCTCGGGCTTGGTCAGGCTCGATGCCGGCTCGTCGAGCAAGAGCATGCGCGGCTGCATGGCAATCGCGGTGGCAAGCATCAGGCATTTGCGCTCGAACACGGACAATTCGCCGGCAAGCCGGCCGAACGACCGAGATCCCAGGCCGACGAACTCCAGCGCCTCGGCGGCGGCATTGCGGGCCGTGGCCGCTGTCTTTTCCTGCTTGCCGTAACTGGCGCCGATCAGCGTGTTCTCGAACACGGTCAGCCCGTCGAAGCTGGTCTCGCGCTGAAACGTGCGGGCGAGGCCGAGGCGCGCGATGGCGTGTCCCGATTTGCCGTTTATGGCAATGCCGTCAAAGCGGATCTGGCCCCGGTCGGGGCCGAACGGTATGCCGGTGATGATGTTGAACAGCGTGCTCTTGCCGCTGCCGTTCGGGCCGGCGATGCCGAAGATCTCGCCGGCCTCGACCTTGAACGACACGCCGTCGACGGCCTTCAGCGAACCGAAGGCCTTCGACACGTCGTCCAGTTCAAGCAGGGCCATTCCCTACTTCATCCAGGGCTGGAGCTTGAAGGCGCCGGTGGCGTATTTCTCCGGCGAGATCAGCGTGCGCTGGCCATCCCAGATCTGGAAGAAGGTGATCGGAATATAGTCGTCGCCCTGCGTGGCAAGGTGGGTGGCGGGATCGAATTTCAGCCGCCCTTCCGCGACCTGCTTGTCGGTCTCCGACAGCGCCTTCATGATCGCCGCATGGTCGGATGCGCCGCCGACCTTCTTGACCGCATCGAAATAGACATTGGTCATTTCGTAGAGGCCGACGCCGTAGGTGCCGCTCTCGACGCCGTATTTTGCCTTGAACTTGGCCGCCACCTCGTCGGCGCGCGGGTTCTTCGGCGTCGTCAGCGCGCCGCCGAGCAGGTTGTAGATGACACCATCCGATTTCTTGCCGGTCAGCTCGACGAATTCCGGAACGCTCGGTGCGTATTGCAGGAAGACGAGGCTCTTGGTCGGCTGCTCGAGGAACTGGTTCAGGAACGACGCCGAATTGCCCGGCAGATAGTCGGTGTTGATGACGACATCGGGAACGTTCTCGCGCACCTTGGCGAGGATCGAACGCCAGTCGGTCACTTCGCCGAAGGGCACGATCTCGTCGACGGTGATGGTCCAGCCCTTCTCCTTGAAGGTCTTCTTCATGCCTTCGGAGATGGTCTTCGAATAGGCATTGTCGGACGAGATGATGGCGACCTTCTTGGTCGGCAAGGTGATCTTGCCGTCGGCCGCGAGCTTCTCGACGAACAGGGTGACGTCGGTGTTGTAGGCGTCGAAGGAAGGCGTCAGCGACCAGCAGCACATGTATTTATCGGGGCTCGGCGCGATGATGTCCCTGGTCTGCTGCGAGGTGGCCGCCAGCATGTAGGGCATTTCCGCTTCGGCCATGTTGTCGATCTCGAAATTGGTCAGGCTGGCATAGCCGGTCAGCATGAAGTGCACGCCCGGATCGCCAAGCAGGCGCTCGACCGCGCTGGTGACGTTGCCGGCGGACTGATCCTTGACGTCGCCGACCACCAGTTCGAACGTATCCCCGGCAACGCCGCCGGCTGCGTTCGCCTCGTCGATGGCCATCTGCACGCCGCGCTGGAATTCCTGGCCGTCCGCCGCGGCAGGGCCGGTCAGCGGCGCAAGCAGGCCGATCTTGACGACATCGGCAAAGGCGGGGGCGGCTGATACGGCAAACATGCCGAGCAGCGTCGTGCTCATCAGCATATGGCGGATTCGACTTGCGGCGGATTTGGGCTTCATCGTGCTGTTCCCTGTTTTCCTCCCGTTCATCGGGAGTTGGATAATTGACAATCTACGCATAATTGTTCTTATTTGAAAAGGATTTTTCAACGCAACCTGGCCGGGAAGATGGTTCCCGCAAAGGTATGGAAGCCGTGGCGCTTTGCTGCGCAACTGTATTAAACAGGGCAATTCCCCCGACGGAGCGGACAATGGCGATCTCGCAGAAGACCCTTGAAACCAGCCACGGCAAGATCGCGGTTCGCCAGACCAGTGGCGAAGGCACCGCTGTCATGCTGATCCACGGCAATTCATCTTCCAGCGCCGTTTTCCGCAACCAGTTGGACAGCCCGTTGGGCGAGCGCTACCACCTCATCGCTCCCGACTTGCCAGGCCATGGAGCGTCCGCCGATGCGATCGATCCGGAGCGTTCCTACAGCATGGAAGGCTATGCCGATGCCATGACCGAAGTGCTCGGGCTGCTCGGCATCGACAAGGCCATCGTCTTCGGCTGGTCGCTCGGCGGCCATATCGGGCTTGAGATGATCGACCGTTTTCCCGGCCTGCTTGGCCTGATGATCACCGGCACGCCGCCCGTCTCGCCCGAGCAGGTCGGCAACGGCTTCAAGCCGAGCCCGCATATGCACCTTGCCGGGCAGGAAACCTTCACTGACGCGGATGTCGAGGCCTATGCGCGCAGCACCTGCGGCGAGCCGTTCGAGCCGTTTCTCATCGACACGGTGGCGCGCACCGATGGAAGGGCGCGGCGCCTGATGTTCGAAAAGTTCGCGGCCGGCACCGGGCGGAACCAGCGCGAGATCGTGGCCGGCAAGACGCCGCCGATCGCCGTTCTGAACGGCATCGACGAGCCATTCGTCAACACCGATTTCGTCTCCGCTGTGAAATTCTCCAATCTATGGGAAGGCAAGGCCCATCTGCTCGACAAATCCGGCCATGCGCCGTTCTGGGATTCGCCGGATCGCTTCAATCCGGTCTTCGCCCGCTTCCTGGCAAGCTTCGACAGAGCGTAGGTCCGTCGGAAAACCGGCGCCACAGACCCCGCCCTCGAGACAGGTGGGTGACAATCGCGCGCATCTACCGTATATTGACATAAAGATATCCTTATGTGACATGAAAAGGCCTGTCGCCAAAGGGATAAAAAATGTCGCAGAATTCTGCATCGCTGGACGCATTGTTCTTCCCCGTCGCGGCAAAACCGGACGGCTCGGAAGTGCTTGCCGCGCTGACAGCGGCGGCACGCGAGCGCATTCTCATCCTCGACGGCGCCATGGGCACACAGATCCAGGGCCTCGGCTTTGATGAGGAACAGTTTCGCGGCGAGGCCTTCGCCGGCTGCGCCTGCCACCAGCAAGGCAACAACGATCTTCTGATCCTGACGCAGCCGAAGGCGATCGAGGAGATCCATTACCAATACGCCATCGCAGGCGCCGACATCCTCGAAACCAACACCTTCTCCTCGACCTCGATCGCCCAGGCCGATTACGGCATGGAGGATGCCGTCTACGCGCTGAACCGCGATGGCGCGCGGCTGGTGCGGCGCGCGGCGGTGAGGGCCGAGCAGGAAGATGGCAAGCGCCGTTTCGTCGCCGGCGCGCTGGGGCCGACCAACCGTACCGCTTCGATGTCGCCCGACGTCAACAATCCCGGCTACCGCGCCGTGACCTTCGACGATCTGCGCCTCGCCTATGGTGAGCAGTTGCGCGGCCTGATCGACGGCGGCGCCGACATCATCCTGATCGAGACGATCTTCGACACGCTGAACGCCAAGGCCGCGATCTTTGCAGCGGAAGAGATCTTCATCGAGAAGGGCGTGCGCCTGCCGGTGATGATTTCGGGCACCATCACGGACCTCTCCGGCCGCACGCTGTCGGGCCAGACGCCGACGGCCTTCTGGCATTCGGTGCGCCATGCCAACCCTTTCACCATCGGCCTCAATTGCGCGCTCGGCGCCAATGCGATGCGGGCGCATCTGGCCGAAATATCAGGCGTCGCCAACACCTTCACCTGCGCCTATCCGAATGCCGGCCTGCCCAACGAATTCGGTAGGTATGACGAGAGCCCGGAATTCATGGCCGCGCAGATCGAGGATTTTGCCCGCGAGGGACTAGTCAACGTTGTCGGTGGCTGCTGCGGTTCGACGCCGGAGCACATCCGCGCCATCGCAGAGGCGGTGCGGAAGTATCCGCCGCGCGCCATTCCTGACATCACGCCGAAGATGCGCCTGTCCGGGCTGGAGCCGTTCACGCTCACCGAGGAGATCCCCTTCGTCAATGTCGGCGAGCGCACCAATGTCACGGGGTCGGCCAAGTTCAGAAAACTGATCACGGCCGGCGACTATGTCGCCGCACTCGACGTCGCCCGCGACCAGGTCGCCAACGGCGCCCAGATCATCGACATCAACATGGACGAGGGCCTGATCGATTCGAAGAAGGCCATGGTCGAGTACCTCAACCTGATCGCCGCCGAGCCGGACATCGCCCGCGTTCCTGTCATGGTCGACAGTTCGAAATGGGAGATCATCGAGGCCGGGCTGAAATGTGTGCAAGGCAAGCCGCTGGTCAACTCCATCTCGATGAAGGAGGGCGAAGAGGCCTTCCTGCATCATGCCAGGCTGGTCCGCGCCTATGGCGCGGCGGTGGTCGTCATGGCCTTCGACGAGGACGGCCAGGCCGACACCAAGGCGCGCAAGGTCGAGATCTGCACGCGCGCCTACAAGCTCCTGACCGAGCAGGCCGGCTTCCCGCCCGAGGACATCGTCTTCGATCCCAATGTCTTCGCCATCGCCACCGGCATCGAGGAGCACGATAATTACGGCGTCGACTTCATCGAAGCCGCGGGCGAGATCACCGGCACGCTGCCGCATGTCCACATTTCCGGCGGCGTGTCGAACCTGTCCTTCTCGTTTCGCGGCAACGAGCCGGTGCGCGAGGCCATGCATGCCGTGTTCCTCTACCATGCCATCCAGCGCGGCATGGACATGGGCATCGTCAATGCCGGCCAGCTCGCAGTCTACGGAT
>NZ_RZTF01000147.1:9322-14280 GCF_004023175.1 Mesorhizobium sp. M7A.F.Ca.MR.362.00.0.0 | reverse complement strand
GGATAGGGGCTTTTCAGCAGCGTGTAGTCCGAGGAGGGCATTTCGCCCATGCGGCCGCCGATCAGCAGCACGAGATCGGCCTGCTTGATCGCTGTGGCCAGCTTCGGGTTGATGCCGATGCCGACATCGCCGGCATAGTTCGGATGCAGATGATCGAACAGCATCTGCCGGCGGAAGGAACAACCGACCGGCAGCGACCACGCCTCGGCGATCGTGCGCATTTGTGCAACCGCCTCGGCGTCCCAGCGCGTGCCGCCAAGGATGACGAAAGGCCGCTTGGCCTTGGCCAGCAGCTTTTCCAGCGCATCGAGCTCCGCTTCGCCCGGCCGTGTCTCAACCGGCGTGTGCGGCAAGGCGATAGGTGCTTCGACGACGCTGGTCAGCATGTCTTCGGGCAGCGAGATCACCACCGGGCCGGGACGGCCCGATGTCGCCACCGCGAAGGCGCGGGTGACGAATTCGGGGATGCGCGAGGCGTCGTCGATCTCGACCACCCATTTGGCGATGTCGCCAAAGAACCTCTTGTAGTCCACCTCCTGGAACGCCTCGCGCTCCTTGGCGTGGCTGGCGACCTGGCCGATGAACAGGATGACGGGTATCGAATCCTGCATGGCGATGTGGATGCCGGCCGAGGCGTTGGTGGCGCCGGGGCCGCGGGTGACGAAGCAGATGCCGGGCTTGCCGGTCAGGCGGCCGTGGCAGTCGGCCATCATCGCGGCACCGCCTTCCTGGCGGCAGACGATGGTGCGGATCGCTGAATCGTGCAGCGCGTCGAGCACCGCCAGATAGGATTCACCGGGCACGCAATAGATGCGGTCGGTGCCATTGGCTTCGAGCGCGTCGACGATGAGTTGTCCGCCGGTCTTCATTGTCCAGACTTCTCCAGTTCGGCAAGGATTTCTTGCGTGTGCTCGCCCAGGCGTGGCGAGGGGCGCTCATAGACCAGCGGCGTGCCGGACATCACCATCGGCGCACGCACCGAAGGCAGAAGATTGCCATGGCCGTCGTCGAGATCGAGCCGCATGCCGCGCGCGATCGTCTGCGGATCGGCAAACATCTGGCCGATCGTGTTGATCGGGCTCGCCGGCACGCTGGCCGCTTCCAGCTTGGCCAGCAGCGGATCGCGGTCAAAACTCTTCAGCGCCTCGATCATGCGCTCGCGCAGCTTGACCCGGTTGGCGACCCGGGCAGGATTGGTGGCGAAGTCGGGATTGGCAGGCAAATCGTCCAGTCCGACAGCGGCGCAGAATTTGGCGAACTGGCCGTCATTGCCGATCGCCAGGATGATGTGCCCGTCCCTGACCGGCACCACCTCATAAGGGGCGATGTTCATATGCGCATTGCCCATCTGCACCGGCGATTGGCCGGAGACGAGATAGTTCAAATTCTGGTTGCCGAGCGCCGAGATCTGGGTATCGAAAAGCGCCATGTCGACGTGCTGGCCTTCGCCGGTCTGCTCGGCATGGCGCAATGCTGCCTGGATGGCGATGACCGAATAAAGGCCGGTGAAGATGTCGGAGATGGCGACGCCCGCTTTTTGCGGCTCGCGGCCGACCTCGCCGGTGATCGACATCATGCCGGCCATGGCCTGGATGATGAAGTCGTAGCCGGCGCGCGGCGCGTAGGGACCATCCTGGCCAAAGCCGGTGATCGAGCAATAGACGAGGCGCGGGTTGATCTGGCGCAGGCTGTCATAGTCGAGGCCGTATTTCTTCAGGCCGCCGAGCTTGAAGTTCTCGATCAGCACGTCCGAGGTGGCGACCAGCCGGCGCACGGTCTCGGCGCCTTCCGGTGTCGAGAAATCGATGGCGATGGAGCGCTTGCCGCGATTGCAGGAATGATAATAGGCGGCCGACAGGTTCTCGCCGTCCTTGCCCATGACGAAGGGTGGCCCCCATTTGCGGGTGTCGTCGCCGCCATCGGGGCTTTCGACCTTGATGACATCGGCGCCGAGATCGGCAAGCAACTGCCCGGCCCATGGCCCGGCAAGGATGCGGGCGAGTTCGACGACGCGGACGCCTTTCAGCGGGGGCTCAGCCATGAATCACCGTGATTGCCGCAATCACCGTGATTGCTGCGAAACCAGAGCCTCTATCAAGCCCTGCAACGGCTGTCACGGCTCTTGCAATGGGCCAATCCGTCACGCTTTGAGGACTTCGTCGGCCCAAATGGCGAAATCATCCATGATGATGTCGCGATTCACCTCGTTCAGGCTTTCGTGGCGGGTGTCGGCGTAAACCTTTGAAACCAGATTCGAAAAGCCCATGGCGCGCATGCGGCTGGCAAGATGCGTGATCCCTTTGCCATAATCCGAGGCGGGATCCTTTTCGCCACCGACGATGCTGACGGGCAGGTCGCGTCGGATACCGGCAAAGCCGGCATCCTTGCCGCCGTTCAGCGCCATGCCGACGACGTCGCGCCACATCGATACCGAGGCATCCCAGCCGCAGAGCGGATCGGCAATGTATTTCGCCACTTCCGCCTCATCTCGCGACAGCCAGTCGAACAATGTGCGGTGATTGGGCACCGCTTTGCCCCAGGCCTGGAAGGTGAGCTTCGGCAACAGACGCGATGGCACGTCGGAGCCGAGCCGCATTCTCTCCCAGGCAAGGACGCCCAGCGCCACCTGCCCGAGCAGGCCTTGGGAGAAATTGCCGTTCCAGATCGCGGCGGCATGGACGCGTGGCGAATGACTTAAAAGGAAATTCAACGCCACGGATGCGCCCATCGAATGACCAAACAGGATGACCGGTCTGTTTGGCTGTTCGCTGGCGATGAGGTCATGGATGGCGCCGACGTCGGCGATCACCTTGGCCGGGCCGTCCCTGTCGGCGAACCTGCCGAGCGGCGTGTTGGGCGCCTTGGTCGCCCCATGGCCGCGATGATCGTGGACATAGACGTGGAAGCCGCGGGAGCCAAGATAATCGGCAAAGCGGGCATAGCGCGCTGCGTGCTCGGCCAGCCCGTGATTGATCTGGACGACGGCGCGTGCCCGGCCATCGGCCTGCCTGACGAAAAGATTGAGATCGGCACCGGTCGGCGAGGCAACCACGCGCTGCTGGCTGAATGACATGCCGCCTGGTCCCGCCCTTGCATTATCGTCGTTGGCTTTGTTTGCGCCGGCCCACATTATGCGTCAATCCGGCAAACCCGCTTTTCGCGACGATGTTTCTTGCGTTTGGCCAGCAAAATATCGCAATTCTGACATGGAGACAGCTTCAGTCTGTCGCCCACTTGTCCAGCTGGGGATTTTCCATGCGTAGTGCTGTCATTTTCGGATTGGCCATGCTGGCGGCGTCGCTGGCCGGGGCGGCGCGTGCCGACGTCAAGATGAGCGGCAGCTTTGTCGCCGACGCTGCCTGTCCGGCAACGCAAGCCATCAAGAACGGCAAGAACCCCGGCAATGTCTCGACCGATGCCGGGAAGAGCTACCAGCTGCTTGCCGGCAACAAGGATGCGCCGACGCACTACCTTATCCTGGTTCCGGGCGCCGATCCGGAGCGCCGCTGGGTGAAGGTCAGTTGCGGCCACGTTTCCGGCAGCAGCGCGGCGACCGTGCCGGCCGCACCTGACGACCAAGGCAAGCCGGCGGCGTCGGGAAAACCCGAATACGTCTTCGCGCTGAGCTGGCAGCCGGCGTTTTGCGAGACAAAGTCGAACAAGACCGAATGCAAGACGCAGAACGCCGGTGATTTCGACGCGACGCATTTCACCTTGCATGGGTTGTGGCCGCAGCCGAACGGCAATTTCTATTGCCAGGCGACGGCGAGCGACAAGGCCAACGACAATCCGGCCCACTGGAAAGACCTGCCGCCGGTCAATCTGGACGCCAACACCCGCACGGAGCTCGATCAGGTGATGCCTGGAACGGCCTCCCACCTCGAGCGGCATGAATGGATCAAGCACGGCACCTGCTACGGCAAGAGCCAGCAGGACTATTTCTCCGACGCGCTCAACCTGATGCGTGCGGTGAACAGCTCGCCGGTGCGCGATCTCTTTGCCAAGAACATCGGTGGAAAGCTGACGGCGGACCAGATCCGCGGCGCTTTCGACAGCGCCTTCGGGACGGGGGCAGGCGACCGGGTGCGTGTGTCCTGTGTCATCGATCCGTCGAGCGGCAGGCGGCTGATCGGCGAACTGACGCTCGGCCTCGCCGGTCCGATCGGCCCGAACAGCTCGCTCAAGGATCTGCTGCTGGCTTCGGTGCCGACCAACAAGGCCGGTTGCCCGACAGGCAATGTCGACGCGATCGGCTTCCAGTAAGTGCGGGGCAGGTAAGCGCTGGCGGGACGCAAACAACCGGACTGCGCCGCCGGCGTTCGTAGGCGGAAGAAATCCTGGAGCAGACCTAAATCCGCGCGGACTTTGTCCATGCAGCGGCCGTGTCGGCTTCGTGGCCGCCCGGCTCGCCGACGACGCGGTCGCGGCCGGTCGACTTCGCCTTGTAGAGACGCTGGTCGGCAAGCGCGAACAGGTCGGCAAGGCAGCGCGTGGTTTCGCTGACGCTGGAAACGCTGGTGCTGACGGTGAACTCGAATCGACTGGTGGCCGCTGAAGCCTTGATCGCATGGCGAATGCTTTCGCCAAGCAGCCTGGCGACCGAGTGCGGACAAGAACTGAGTATGGCGAATTCCTCACCGCCGATGCGGAACACCTGGTCCTCGGGACTGGCGACCTCGCGCAGCAGCGCGGCAACGGCCTTCAACACCTTGTCGCCTTCGGCATGGCCGAAACGGTCGTTGATCGATTTGAAATGATCGACATCGATGATCAGCAGGCTGAGCGGCCTGGCGGTGCGCAGGCTGACCTGGACGGCGGCTTCACCGTCGGCGTCGAAGCGCCCGCGGTGCAGCAGGCCGGTCAGCCCGTCACGGCCGACATGTTCGACCAGCGCCTCGTAGCGTTCGCGATAGGTCAACGTATCGAAGATATCGGTCAATCCGCGCGGCGCAGTGACC
>NZ_RZTF01000147.1:5650-9312 GCF_004023175.1 Mesorhizobium sp. M7A.F.Ca.MR.362.00.0.0 | reverse complement strand
GACCTGGCGCTCCTCAAACCATTTGAGATAGGCAACGAGCATGGTGCTGAAGGTCACCGCCGCCGCCATCTTGGCGAACCAGCCGCCGAAAAAGACGGCTATCGGCGCGCCGGCAACGAAATGCAGGGCGGTGAAAAAACCGGCCTGGTCGAAGGTCAGCACGCAAGCGACCGAAATCAGGATGCGCGCGAACGGCGCCTTGCGAAGATACCGACCAAGCTTTTCGTAGAGCAGGATGATCAGGATGGCATCGACGAACAGCAGCGTCGTGCCCCACACCATCAGCCAACCCATCTGGTCGATGAAGCCGATGTCTGGAAGCCTGCCGTCGGGAAGTGCCGCGATGACGTGCAGGCGCAGCAGCAGCACCAGCCCGATCATCAGCGCATTGCCGAGCAGCAGGCCGTAGATCGGCTGACGCACGGTTGCAGCGTCCTCCTTCATATAGAGCAGCAAAAGCATGACCAGCTTGCCGGAAAACAGCACCGCCGAGCCAGGCGAGACCATGCCGAACGGCAGAGCGACGTAAAAGACGCTGGCGAGATAGGTCTCGAGGAAGTGCATGACACCGAGCGCGCAGACGAATACGCCGAGGCCGATACGCCGTCTGAAGCGGAAAAGCGTCACCATGACGCTGAAGTAGACGACCGCTTCGGCAAGGAGCAGGAAACTGTTCAGCAATGCCGTCGACCCGATCTCTTTCTCGAAATCGCGAATAGTGAGCGATTCCACTCCGACCCTGTTTTGACGCCGAAGAGTTAACCGGAGATTTCAGCACGCTTCGTGCTGGTGGAAAACTTCGGCGATTGGCGGACACTTCCGCGTGTGACCGGGCAGATATGGCAAAAGCGATTGCCGTTCGCCGCCGCATCGCCTACATAGCGGCCAACCTCCACTCAATTCGACAGATCCAGTCAGTTTTCTGGGCCAGTCAGTTTTTCAGGGAAAGCGCGCGTGGCACGCCAGTTCATCTATCACATGGCCGGCCTCAACAAGGCCTATGGCACCAAGAAGGTGCTCGAGAATGTCCATCTCTCCTTCTATCCCGACGCCAAGATCGGCATCCTCGGCCCCAACGGTTCGGGCAAGTCGACGATCCTCAAGATCATGGCCGGGCTCGACAAGGAGTGGAACGGCGAAGCCTGGCTGGCCGAAGGCGCCACTGTCGGCTACCTGGCGCAGGAGCCTGCGCTCGATCCGGACAAGACCGTGTTCGAAAATATCATGGAAGGTGTCGCCGCCAAGACTGCCGTCATCGAACGCTATAACGAATTGATGATGAACTATTCCGACGAGACGGCCGACGAGTCAGCCAAGCTCCAGGACGAAATGGACCGGCTCAACCTTTGGGATCTCGAACAGCAGGTCGAGATGGCGATGGAAGCGCTGGGCTGCCCGCCCAAGGATTCGGAAGTCACCAAGCTTTCGGGCGGCGAACGCCGCCGCGTCGCACTTTGCCAGCTTCTGCTGCGCCAGCCCGACCTTCTGCTGCTCGACGAACCGACCAACCATCTCGACGCCGAGACCACGGCGTGGCTGGAAAAGCATCTGCGTGCCTATCCGGGCGCCGTGATGATCATCACCCACGACCGCTACTTCCTCGACAATGTCACCGGCTGGATCCTCGAACTCGATCGCGGCCGCGGCATTCCTTATGAGGGCAACTACACCAAATACCTCGAAGCCAAGGCCAAGCGGCTCAAGCAGGAAGGCCGCGAGGACGATGCCCGCCAGCGCGCCATCGGCCGCGAGCGCGAATGGATCCAGTCGAGCCCAAAGGCTCGCCAGACCAAGTCCAAGGCGCGTATCCAGGCGTTCCAGGATCTTTTGGATGCAGCCGACAAGCGGCGTCCGAGCGATACGCAGATCGTCATTCCGCATGGCGAGCGGCTCGGCAATGTGGTGATCGAGGCGGAAGGCCTGTCGAAGGGCTTTGGCGACACGCTGCTCATCGACGGCCTGGAATTCAAGCTGCCGCCCGGCGGCATCGTCGGCGTCATCGGCCCGAACGGCGCCGGCAAGACGACGCTGTTTCGCATGATCACCGGCCAGGAAAAGCCGGATGCGGGTTCTGTGCGCGTCGGCGAAACGGTCAAGCTCGGCTATGTCGACCAGAGCCGCGATGCGCTCGATCCGTCAAAGACGGTGTGGGAAGAGATTTCCGGCGGCGCCGAAGTGGTCAAGCTCGGCAAGTTCGAAGCCAACACGCGTGCCTATTGCGCGTCGTTCAACTTCCGTGGCGGCGACCAGCAGCAGAAGGTCGGCAATCTGTCCGGCGGTCAGCGCAACCGCGTGCATCTGGCCAAGATGCTGAAGACCGGCGGCAATGTGCTGCTGCTCGACGAACCGACCAACGATCTCGATACGGAAACGCTGGCCGCACTCGAAGACGCGCTGGAAAACTTCGGCGGCTGCGCCGTCATCATCTCGCACGATCGTATGTTCCTCGATCGCCTGGCGACGCACATCCTCGCCTTCGAGGGCGACAGCCATGTCGAATGGTTCGAAGGCAATTTCGAGGATTACGAGCAGGACAAGATCCGCCGCCTCGGGCCGGATGCCGTCAACCCGCACCGCATGACCTACAAGAGGCTGACGCGGTAAGGGGTTTTAGGGCGGCGATCTCAACCAGCATGAGGAGCTCAAATGGCTGATTGGTCCGCCGCCCAATATCTGAAATTTGAAGACGAGCGCACGCGGCCCGCGCGGGATTTGGTCGCGCAGGTGCCGGTGGACTTCCCGCGCCGGGTCGTCGACATCGGCTGCGGGCCTGGCAACTCGACCGAACTGCTTGTCGAGCGCTGGCCGGATGCCCAGGTGAGCGGCCTCGACACTTCGCCCGACATGATCGAGAAGGCGCGGGCGCGCCTGCCCGAGGTCACCTTTGATCTCGCCGATGCCTCCGAATGGCAGCCGGCGGAGCCGGTCGACGTGATCTTCGCCAATGCTGTGTTCCAATGGCTGCCTACCCATCCGGCGGTGTTCCAGCGGCTGATGGGCTTCCTCGCCCCAGGCGGTGCGCTTGCCGTCCAGATGCCCGACAATCTGGGCGAGGACTCCCACCGCCTGATGCGCGAGACCGCCGCCGAAATGCCATTTGCCGAAAAGCTCAAGGGCGCGGCACGCGGGCCGTTGCCGCCGGTGTCGTTCTACTATGACCTGCTGTCGCCGCTCAGCGACCGGCTTGATATCTGGCACACCATCTACAACCATCCGCTTGCCGACGCGCAGGCGATCGTCGAATGGGTGAAATCGACGGGCCTGAAGCCGTTCCTCGATCCGTTGGACGCCGAGGAGAGGGCGATGTTCCTCGAATGTTACACGGCCAAGATCGCCAAGGCCTATCCGAAGACGGCTGATGGCAAGGTGCTCTTGCGCTTTCCGCGCATTTTCATTGTCGCAAAACGAGCTTGATTATCCATGTCGCGCGGCGCCTTAGGGCCGCTTGGCTTTGGCTGTGGCCATGTCGAGGGATCGGCTTCAGTCGGCCCAGATCTTTGGTTTAAGCCGGCGTAAACCGCCTCGGTGAGAAAACTGTTGCGCCGGAGCGTTCCGGCGCCCACATGAAGCCGCAGCGCCTGCGGATGGGACGGACTGGACATGCATCGCGTCATCATCAGCGGCATCGGCGTTGAAATCCCCGAACCCACAATCACCAATGA
>NZ_RZTF01000147.1:0-5640 GCF_004023175.1 Mesorhizobium sp. M7A.F.Ca.MR.362.00.0.0 | reverse complement strand
CTTCAATGCCTGGGTCGACCTGGAAAACGCGCGTCGCCAGGATACTGGCGAGCCGCCGCTGCCGAAATCGGACAGCGACTTCATCGTCCACGCCTCGGGCGTGCGCACCCGTCATGTGATCGAGCGCGAGGGCATCCTCGACCCGACCCGGATGGCGCCGCGCATTCCGGCGCGGCCCGACGATGCGCTGTCGCTGGAGGCGGAGTTCGGAATCGCCTCGGCGAAGAAGGCCCTCGACCACGCCGGGCTGCAGCCGTCGGATATCGACCTGGTGATCTGCTCGGCCTCGCATCACCAGCGGCCCTATCCGGCGATCGCCATCGAAATGCAGGAGGCGTTGGGGACGAAGGGCGCCGGCTTCGACATGGGGCTTGGCTGTTCCTCGGCCGCGGCCGCATTGCACGTCGCCGTCAATTTGGTGCGGTCGGGCGCGCACAAACGCATCCTGGTGACGACGCCCGAGATCATCACCGGCCATCTCAATTTTCGCGACCGGCAGACGCATTTCATCTTCGGCGACGCTTCGGTGTCGATGGTGGTCGAAGGGCTGGCCAAGGGCGACAAGCGGCCGGGGCGCTTCGAAGTGCTCGACACGCGCGTCTGGACGCAGATGTCGAACAACATCCGCACCAATCTGGGCTATCACACCCGCACCGCCCAGGATGATCCCTACATGATCAATCTGGAAGGCAATCTGATCAAGCAGGTCGGCAACAAGGTGTTCAAGGAAGTCACCGTTGCCGGGCAGAAATTCATCGTCGAATTCCTGGCCGAGCACGGGCTGACGCCGCAGGCGATCAGGCGCTTCTGGCTGCATCAGGCCAATGCACGCATGAATGCGATGATCCTGAAACTGTCGTTCGGCCACGAGGTCGACCACGACCGCGCGCCGATGGTGCTGGAGCGGCTTGGCAACACGGCGGGCGCCGGCGCCATCGTCGCGCTGTCGGAAAACCACGCCGACATGAAGCCCGGCGATTTCGGCCTGATCTGCGCCTTTGGCGCGGGGTATTCGATAGGCGGTGCGCTGCTGAGGATGCTCTAGCTATGTCGATATTCAGGTGAGGCCGCCCGGCGAATGGCAGCTTCCTGCGCTTCCCCGGCTCGGCCTGACCTGACTCTCAACACACCTTGGCGCGCAATACGTCTTGTTGCGTCAGGCTAGTGCGAACGGCACCAGCATCGGCACTCGCCTGGCGATCGCCATCCCATCGGTGACGTTGATCGGACGATCAGCACTTTCGACTGGACGCCGCGAAGTCCGCCCGGCTAATTCGCTGGATGACGAGAGAAAAGAACGCCATGCTGGATCTCTTCCCCGAGGCTGAAAAGCCGATCGAAATCATCCCCGCGCGAAAGCTTGCCGCCAAGGCGGCAGCGCTTTACGTGGCGCCGGCGGATCATTTTCAGACGCGCCCGGTGGACGAATTGCTGCTGGATTTCGATGGCATAGCAGGCGATTTTCATGCCGGACCGACACGCCGCGCGGGCGGGCGCGAGCCCTGGTATCCGCGCGGCACCGAAATGCGCAACGAACGGCAATTGTCCATAGTGGCAGCGGACGAACTGGCGGTTGTTGCCCAACGCATGGGCCTGGCCGAGATCAGGCCGGAGTGGATCGGCGCCAATCTTGTGATCGAAGGGGTGCCGAACCTCTCCATGCTGCCGGCCGGCACGCTGCTGTTCTTCAAGGGCGGTGTGACCCTTAAGGTCGACGCACAGAACGGACCGTGCCGCATCGCCGGCCGGTCGATCGCCGAGAACGCCGGAATGGCCGACGTCGAAGCCGGCGCGCTGTTGTTCCCAAAAATGGCGAAGCGGCTGCGCGGCGTCGTCGCCTGGGTCGAGAAGCCGGGAACGGTCAGGGCCAGCGAAGAAATCTCGGTGCGCGTTCCGGAGCAGTGGATCTATCAAGCCTGAGGGCAGGCTGCGCTGCCCAAGCAAAAGTGGCGGGCTCAATCCTTGCGGTTTTTCTCGAGGCCTTGCTGACGGTCAGGGATAATTCACCTGAGACGACCAGGCCGGATCCTCGTGCTTCTCCCAATAGAGCGCCATCAGCCGGCTGGTGATCGGTCCGACCTTGCCGTTGGCGATTGCCGCGCCGTCGATCTCGGTCACCGGCATGATGCCGCCCGCGGTCGAGGTGATGAAGACCTCGTCGGCCTCGCGCAATGCCGTGACGCTGACATCGGCCGCGGTGGCGGCAAGACCTTGTTCGGCGCAGAGATCGAAGACGGTGCGGCGGGTTATGCCCGGCAGCACGCCAATGGAAGGCGTCGACAGCTTGCCGTCCCTGACGCAGAAGACGTTGAAGCCCGGGCCTTCGGCGACATTGCCGTTGAAGTCGAGGATCAACGCGGTCTCGGCGCCGCGGTCATAGGCGTCGTAGAGACCGCGCACCAGATCGAGCCAGTGGTAGTTCTTGATCGCCGGGTCGATCGAGGCCGGCGGAATGCGCATCTTGTCGCTGATGGCGACACGCAGGCCGCGCTGCAACTGCTCGGCATTGGCGACCGAGCCGAACGGCACGGCAAACGCCATGAAGCGGTTGACCGCCTGGCGCGGGTCGCGGCTGAAAGTCGGCGAGGCGCCGCGCGTGCACAGCATTTCGACATAGGCGGCGCGATGACCCGACAGCGCCACGCAATTGTGCAGGATTTCGGTCACGCCGTCGCGATCGAAGGGGATGGTCATGCGCAGCTTTTCCAGCCCGCCGAAGAAGCGGTCGAGATGCAAATCGAGGCGGAAGAAGCGGCCGTTCCAGACATGCACGGTGTCGTAGGTTGCGTCGGAATGCAGAAAACCCCAGTCCAGCACCGAGATCTTGGCCTGCGACATCGGCAGGTATTGGCCGTCGAGGAAGGCGACGCCCTCGGGATAGGAGTGCGGGTCGACATGGCGGTCGCCAACCACGGGCGGTCGCTTCTCGTCCTGTGTTGCCATCGTCCGGCTCATCGGGGCCTCCTGTCACGCAGGCGAGAGGCTAGCGGCGCCGGGCAGAAGGCATAGAGCCACCCGCCCGGCGCTGTTCGGCCTCCATGACGATCTGGCCGATACATTCGATCGCGATTGCCCTATCGTTCCGGGTCTGAACGGGAGGGGAAAATGGGTAGGTTTGGGGCCGTCACAGCGGCAATGATGATGTTCGCCGCTGCGGGCGACGCCCGCGCCCAGTGCGCGCGCGAAGGCGAGGAATTGTGCCAGAGCGGCCAGACCTATCGCTGCGAGAAAACCGGCGGCGAATTGACGGCGACCTTCCAGAATGTGCCTTGCGCGGTGAACGTGCCGTCGCTGAGCGGCACCTGGGTAGGCAATGGCCACCAGAGCCCGGCCGGTGAAGCCGGCGCCGACTGGGCGATCGTCATGACCATCAACGATGGCAGCGCGTCGATCGATTATCCGTCGCTCGGCTGCGGCGGATCGCTGTCACAGACGTCAAGGGACGACATTTCGGCGGAATACCACGAGAACATCACCTACGGTCAGGACAAATGCATCGACGGAGGCAACATCACCGTCAGGTTTTACAAGGGCAATCTGTCCTGGATTTGGGTCGGCCACGCCGATGGCCAGCCCTACAATGCGGTCGCCGTGCTGAAGCGGAAGTAGCCGTGGTCATTCCTCCTCGTCGTCGGCGTCGAGCAGGCGGGTTGCGCGCCAGCGGGTGAGCACGATGTTGGTCTGCTCGATGACGAAGAAACGCGCCGAGTCGCGGTCATAGCCTTCGCTCAGCAGTTTTTCGTAATCGGTGTGCATGTGGCGGATATGGGCAATCGTCGCCAGCCATACGGCGATGCCCGGCGGCAAGGTCTTCATGTGGACCGCGCCGGCGTCGGTGCGGATCTTCTCCATGTCGGCATAGGGAGCCAGCGGCAGAAGAGCGGTCAGCGCCTTGGCGATGGCGCTGTCACCGCCGGGTCCGATCGGGCTCGTCGCGCCCTTCGATGGTCGCCTCGGCAATAGCGTCGGTCGAGGCGAAATAAGGTTTGATGTCGATGACCGGCGTGCCGTCGAGCACATCGATGGCGTCGAGATCGATGCGGCCGGTGCGTTGGTCGAGCGCGACGAGCCGGACCACATGCAGCCCGATGGGGTTGGGGCGGGCAGGGGAGCGCAGCGAAAATACACCTTTCGCTTCAGCGGCATGGCGCGGTTTCTGCACAATCAGGTCCCGCGGCGCATGATGCAGCCAGGATAGGATGATGACGTGGCTGGCGCGCTCCAGCCCCTGCAGGCCACTTCGGTAGGCTGTGTCGATGGTCAGCACCGCCTTCTGCCCGGTCTCGCGCGCGGCGCGCATGTTCTTCGGGCAGGTTTCGCGCGTCGTCCATGGCGAGGCAATGCGGCCGATGAAGACGATCCCGCCATCAGGCGGCATCAAGGCCGGATCGTTCTCCAGCCTCTGCTCGCCTTCGCGCGCCTCGAACATCTCACGCGTTTCAGTCATGGTCCACGTCTCTTAAAACGCCACACAAGCGGCATTTTCTTGTCCGGAAGCGACATAGCGCTTGCAAGGTCGCTAAAATCGACATAAACATATGTTTATATCTTTTCAAAGAGAATACGCTGATGCATGTCTCGCTCGACACTATGGTGGATACGTTAAAGGCGGCGGCCGAATCCAGCCGATTGCGCATACTGGCACTTCTGTCGCGCGGTGACCTCACGGTTTCCGATCTTACCGAAATTCTCGGCCAGTCGCAGCCGCGCGTTTCGCGGCACCTGAAGCTGCTTCTGGAGGCCGGACTGATCGGCCGCTACCAGGAAGGGTCGTGGGCCTTCTTCCGCCTGTCGGATGCGGATTCCGCGCGGGACTTCGTCATGGGGCTGGTTTCCGGCATTCGCGGCGCCGATCCGCAGGTCGAGCGCGATCTTGAGCGTCTGGCCTCGGTCAAGCGCAAGCGGCAGGACCGGGCGGTCGCGTATTTTTCGGTGAATGCGGCAAGCTGGGACCATATCCGATCGCTGCATGTGCCGGACCGCGCCGTCGAAGCCGCAATGCTGAAACTGGTCGGCAAGCGGCCGTTCCAGTCGATGCTCGATCTCGGCACCGGCACCGGGCGGCTGCTTGAAATCTTCTCGCCGCTTTATCGGCGTGGTGTCGGCATCGACATGTCGCGCGAGATGCTGACCGTGGCGCGCGCCAATCTGGACAAGGCAGGCGTTTCGAACGCGCAGGTTCGGCAGGGCGACATCTTCGCACCGCCGGTCGAGCGCGATGCCTTCGATCTCGTCACCATCCATCAGGTGCTGCACTATCTCGACGATCCCGCCCGCGCCATCCACGAGGCGGCGCGGCTTTTGCGTCCGGCAGGGCGCCTGGTCATCGTCGATTTCGCGCCGCATGCGCTGGAATTCCTGCGTGAGGAGCACGCGCATATGCGGCTCGGCTTTTCCGACCGGCAGATCGCCGACTGGTTTTCGGAAGCCGGCCTCGATCTTGAAGACAGTCAGGAATTCGAGCCGCGTGGCGGCAACGAGGCCAGGCTCACCGTCAAACTCTGGCTTGGCCGCGACCGGCGCCTCTTGATCGCCGACCCTTCCAACGACACAAGGCAGATAAGGGAAACCGCCTGATGAACCAGTTCCGCTTTTCCCGCCGCCCCGACATTGGCGACAAGGTCAGGGTTTCCTTCGAAT
>NZ_RZTF01000146.1:231-14310 GCF_004023175.1 Mesorhizobium sp. M7A.F.Ca.MR.362.00.0.0 | reverse complement strand
GCTCGATCTCGCCGTCGGCTGCCGTCACCGACTACAATCTCCAGGCGATCACCGCGACGGTGATCGGCGGTATTTCCCTGTTCGGCGGACGCGGCTCGATCCTGGGCACGCTGTTCGGCGCGATGATCGTCGGCGTCGTCTCCATGGGCCTCAACATGCTGGGCGCCGATCCGCAATGGAAGGTGCTGCTCACCGGTGTGCTGATCATCGGCGCCGTGGCGGTCGACCAATGGATCAGAAAGGTTTCGGCATGACCATGACCCAGGAGCCCATTCTCACCGCGCGTGGCCTGGTCAAGCGCTACGGCCGCGTCACCGCCCTCGACAACGCCGACTTCGACCTCTACCCCGGCGAAATCCTTGCTGTCATCGGTGACAATGGCGCCGGCAAATCGTCGCTCATCAAGGCGATTTCCGGCGCTGCCGTGCCCGATGAAGGCGAGATCCGGCTTGAAGGAAAATCCGTCTCCTTCAAATCGCCGATGGAGGCCCGCGAAGCCGGCATCGAGACCGTCTACCAAAACCTGGCGCTGTCGCCGGCGCTGTCAATCGCCGACAATATGTTCCTTGGCCGCGAAATCCGTAAACCGGGTTTTCTGGGCGATTGGCTTCGCATGCTCGATCGCCCGGCGATGGAAAAGCGCGCCCGCGACAAGCTTACCGAACTTGGCCTGATGACCATCCAGAACATCAGCCAGGCTGTGGAGACGCTCTCGGGCGGCCAAAGGCAGGGCGTTGCCGTGGCGCGTGCGGCCGCCTTTGGCAGTCGTGTGGTGATCATGGACGAGCCGACAGCCGCCCTTGGCGTCAAGGAAAGCCGCCGCGTGCTCGAGCTGATCCTCGACGTCAAGAAGCGCGGCCTCCCGATCGTGCTGATCTCGCACAACATGCCGCATGTCTTCGAAGTGGCCGATCGCATTCACATCCATCGGCTGGGCCGTCGCCTCGCCGTCATCGACCCCAAGCAATATACGATGTCCGACGCCGTCGCCTTCATGACAGGAGCCAAGGCCCCGCCGGAGGCGGCGCTGGCGGCTTGATACATGTCGCCCAAGTGGCTGGCGCATGGCGACACGGCAAGCACGGAACAGGGATTTGAAGCGCGGCGCGCGGGCCGTCTTGGCGCGTCACACTTCAGAATTGCCAAATTGCCGCAGGGGGCAAGCCGGATCGAACCTGTTTAAATCGATTGAATATATGGCGGTATCAGCTAGCATGGGCTGGGAGGAGCGATGAAAGCCGGTATGATCATGGCAACCGCACGAGAGGCATCATGACGAGCGCGATGACATCCGAACCCCTTCCGCCACTGCTCGAAAATCCTGACCCAAAGACACTCGCACGTGAAGTCTTGGTTGCCCTCAAATACAGGGTAGGCAAGGACACCACCGTTGCGACCCAGTACGACTGGCTAACCGCCTCGATCAAGGTCGTGCGCGACCGGATCGTCGATCACTGGATGCAGGCGACGAGAGAGGCTTACGACCAGAAGGAAAAGCGCGTCTATTATCTGTCGCTGGAATTCCTCATCGGCCGCCTGATGCGCGATGCTTTCTCCAATCTGGGCCTGATGGACAACATGCGCGAGGCGCTGTCGTCGTTGGGTGTCGACCTCGACTTGATTGCAGCACTCGAGCCCGATGCGGCGCTCGGCAATGGCGGCCTCGGCCGGCTCGCGGCCTGCTTCATGGAAAGCATGGCGACCGTCGACATTCCGGCGCATGGCTACGGCATCCGCTATGCCAATGGCATGTTCCGGCAGGAGATTCACGACGGCTGGCAGGTCGAACTGCCAGAGACCTGGCTTGATCACGGTAACCCGTGGGAATTCGAACGTCGCGAACGCTCCTTCGAGGTTGGTTTCGGCGGTTCGGTGGAATCGATCACCTCCAAGGACGGGCGCCTCGAACGCCATGTCTGGAAACCGACCGAGCATGTGCTGGCCGTCGCCTATGACACGCCCGTCGTCGGCTGGCGGGCCAATCGCGTCAACACGCTGCGGCTCTGGTCGGGCATGCCGATCGATCCGATCCTGCTCGACAAATTCAATGCCGGCGACCACATCGGCGCGCTCGCCGAAAGCAACAAGGCCGATGCCTTGTCGCGCGTGCTCTATCCCGCCGATTCCCACAAGGCCGGGCAGGAACTGCGGCTTCGGCAGGAGTATTTCTTCTCTACCGCCTCGCTGCAGGACATCGTGCAGCGCCATCTGAGCCAATATGGCGACCTGAAATCACTGCCCGACAAGGCTGCGATCCACCTGAACGACACCCATCCGGCCATCGCCGTGCCGGAGTTGATGCGCCTGTTGATGGACGTCCACGGCATGGACTTCGACCAGGCCTGGGATATCACCCAGCGCACCTTCGGCTACACCAACCACACACTGCTGCCCGAGGCGCTGGAAAGCTGGCCGGTGCCGCTGTTCGAGCGGCTTTTGCCGCGCCACATGCAGATTGTCTATGCCATCAACGCTGAAGTGCTTCTGGAGGCGCGTGCTTCCAACCAGTTCTCGGACGAGCAGATTGGCCGCATCTCGCTGATCCAGGAAAATGGCGATCGCCGGGTGCGCATGGGCAATCTGGCCTTTGTCGGCTCGCATTCCATCAACGGCGTTTCGGCTCTTCACACCGACCTGATGAAGGAGACGGTGTTCGCCGACCTGCACAAGCTCTATCCCGATCGCATCAACAACAAGACCAACGGCATCACGCCGCGGCGCTGGCTGATCCAATGCAATCCCGGACTGACGTCGCTCGCCCGCGAGGCGATCGGCGACCGTTTTCTCGATGACATCGACGCCATCAAGGATCTCGACGGTTTCGCCGGCGATGCCGCCTTTCGCGACAAGTTCGCCGCCGTCAAGCGCGCCAACAAGGCGCGATTGGCCAACCTCGTCGCCGACCGGCTCGGCATCAAGGTCGATCCTTCGGCGCTTTTCGACATCCAGATCAAACGCATCCACGAATACAAGCGCCAGCTTCTGAACATTCTCGAGGCGATCGCGCTCTATGACCAGATCCGCTCGCACCCCGAGCGCGACTGGATGCCGCGCGTGAAATTTTTCGGCGGCAAGGCGGCGCCCAGCTACCACAATGCCAAGCTGATCATCAAACTCGCCAACGATGTCGCAAAAGTCATCAACCGCGATCCGGCCGTGCGCGGTCTGCTTAAGGTGGTGTTCCTGCCGAATTACAATGTCAGCCTGGCCGAGATCATGATGCCGGCTGCCGACCTTTCCGAGCAGATCTCGACCGCCGGCATGGAAGCGTCGGGCACCGGCAACATGAAGTTCGCGCTCAACGGCGCGCTGACCATCGGCACGCTCGACGGTGCCAATGTCGAGATCAAGGAATGCGTCGGCGACGACAACATCTTCATCTTCGGCCTGACCACCGCCGAGGTCGCCGAGCGGCGCAACAACGGTTACGACCCTCGCGCCGTCATCGAGGGATCATCTGAGCTGGGGCAAGCGGTCGCTGCCGTCTCGTCGGGCGTCTTCTCGCCGGACGATCCGGAGCGTTACCGCGACCTCGTCAACGGCCTCTACAACAGCGACTGGTTCATGGTCGCCGCCGATTTCGATGCCTATGCCACCGCCCAGCGCGAGGTCGATGCGGTCTGGCGCAACAGTCCCGACTGGTACGCCAGGGCAATCCGCAATGTGGCGCGTGTCGGCTGGTTCTCCTCCGATCGCACGATCCGCCAATATGCGAAAGAAATCTGGAACGTGCCTGCCTGATGTGATTGCATGAGGCCGCAAACAATGTGGTCCCGGTGGTGTGAACTTGAAAGTCGGATCACACCACTAGAAACAAACACTAGGTGCCTGGGGAGGGACACTGCCTGATGAAGAAGCCGCGCGCGACCGGTGCGACAAGCGGGCCGGACGGACTGGCGGCAGCCAGCGATGTTGCGGCGATTGTTGCCGGCACGCATGGCGATCCGTTTGCCGTTCTCGGTGTTCAGGAGGCTGGGAAGGGTTTTGTGGCCCGCTGCTTTGTTCCGAATGCCGAATTCGTCACCGCTTATACGCTGACCGGCATCATCGCGGGTGAATTGTCCAGGCGCGACGATGGCGGCTTTTTCGAAGGCAAGCTCTCGATCAAGAAGCGGCAGCCGCTTCGCTATCACGCGCGCAATGCCGGCGGCGACTGGTGGCTGACCGATCCCTATTCGTTCGGTCCGGTGCTCGGGCCGATGGACGACTACTACATCGCCGAGGGATCGCATCTCAGGCTGTTCGACAAGCTCGGCGCCCATGTCATCGAGCACGAAGGGGCCACGGGCGTGCATTTCGCCGTCTGGGCTCCCAATGCGCGGCGTGTCTCTGTGGTCGGCGATTTCAACGAATGGGACGGCCGCCGGCACTCGATGCGGGATCGCCGCGACACCGGCATCTGGGAGGTGTTCATTCCCGATATCGGTGCCGGCCGGCCCTACAAATACGAGATCATCGGCCCCGACGGCGTCAGGCTGCCGCTGAAGGCCGATCCGTTCGCCTTCAAGTCCGAACTGCGTCCGGCCACCGCTTCGGTCGTGGCCGTGCCGCCGGCGCATGAGTGGGGCGACGAGGCGCATCGCAATTTCTGGCGCAATGCCGATCACCGGCGCGAAGCCATTTCGATCTACGAGGTCCATGCCGGCTCCTGGCAGCTTCGCGACGACGGTACGTTCCTGTCATGGGACGAATTGGCCGACCGGCTGATCCCCTATGTGGTCGAGACCGGCTTCACCCATATCGAATTCATGCCGATCTCCGAACACCCGTATGACCCGTCCTGGGGCTACCAGACGACCGGCCTCTACGCGCCATCGGCCCGCTTTGGCGATCCGGACGGCTTTGCCCGCTTCGTCGACGGCGCCCACCGTGCCGGCGTCGGCGTTATTCTCGACTGGGTGCCCGCGCATTTCCCGGTCGATGAGCACGGCCTGGCCAATTTCGATGGCACCGCGCTCTATGAACATGCCGATCCGCGCAAGGGGTTTCATCCCGACTGGAACACCGCGATCTACAATTTCGGCCGCCGCGAGGTGGTGTCGTTCCTGGTCAACAATGCGTTGTTCTGGGCCGAGAAATACCATGTCGACGGTCTTCGCGTCGATGCGGTCGCCTCGATGCTGTACCTCGACTATTCGCGCAAGGCCGGCGAATGGATCCCCAACGAGAGAGGCGGCCGCGAGAATCTCGAGGCGGTCAGCTTCCTGCAGAAGATGAACAAGGAGGTCTACGGCCACCATCCGGGCGTGATGACCATCGCCGAGGAATCGACCTCTTGGCCGAAGGTCTCGGCACCGGTGCATGAAGGCGGGTTGGGCTTCGGCTTCAAGTGGAATATGGGCTTCATGCACGACACGCTGGAGTATTTCTCCAAGGAACCGATCTTCCGAAAACACCACCACAACGACCTCACCTTCGGCCTGACCTACGCCTTTTCGGAGAATTTCGTGCTGCCGCTCTCGCACGACGAGGTTGTGCACGGCAAAGGCACGCTGCTTGGCAAGATGGCCGGCGACGACTGGCAGAAGTTTGCGACGCTGCGCGCCTACTACGCTTTCATGTGGGGCTATCCCGGCAAGAAGCTGCTTTTCATGGGGCAGGAGTTCGCGCAGCGCCGCGAATGGAGCGAGGCGCGCGCGCTCGACTGGAACCTGCTTGAATTCCGGCCGCATCGCGGCGTCTGGCAGACGGTGCGCGATCTCAACTATCTCTACCGTTCGCGCCCGGCACTGCATGGCCGTGATTGTGAGCCGGAAGGGTTTTCCTGGCTGATCGTCGATGACAGCCAGAATTCGGTTTTTGCCTGGCTGCGCAGCGCACCGGGCGGCAGCCCGGTGGCCGTCATTTCCAATTTCACGCCGGTGCCGCGTGACAATTATCGCGTGCCGTTGCCGAAATCAGGCAAATGGCGCGAGATCATCAACACCGACGCTTCGGAATATGGCGGTTCCGGCAAGGGCAATGGCGGCATGGTCGAGGCGCGGGCGGAGGGAGGAAACATCTCAGCGACGATGCTTTTGCCGCCGCTGTCGACGATCATGCTTGAACTCGTTGCCGACTGAGCCATGTCGATATCGAGTAACTTGGGAGGGTAGAAATGGCAGACTTGAAACGGACCCAGCCGCTGGCGCGCGATGCCATGGCCTATGTATTGGCCGGCGGCCGTGGGAGCCGCCTCAAGGAACTGACCGATCGGCGTGCCAAGCCGGCCGTCTATTTCGGCGGCAAGACGCGCATCATCGATTTCGCGCTCTCCAACGCGCTTAACTCCGGCATTCGACGCCTCGGCGTCGCCACCCAGTACAAGGCACATTCGCTGATCCGCCATCTGCAGCGCGGCTGGAACTTCCTGCGCCCTGAACGAAACGAGAGTTTCGACATCCTGCCGGCCAGCCAGCGCGTCTCGGAAACGCAGTGGTATGAAGGCACCGCCGACGCCGTCTATCAGAACATCGACATCATCGAGGCCTACGGCCCCGAATACATGGTCATCCTGGCCGGCGACCACATCTACAAGATGGACTACGAGATGATGCTTCGCCAGCACGTCGACGCCAATGCCGACGTCACCGTCGGCTGCCTCGAAGTGCCGCGCATGGAAGCCACCGGCTTCGGCGTCATGCATGTCGATGCCAAGGACAACATCATCGCCTTCGTCGAAAAACCCGCCGATCCGCCCGGCATTCCCGATAAGCCGGAATTCGCGCTGGCTTCGATGGGCATCTACGTCTTCAAGACCAAATTCCTGATGGAGCAGTTGCGCCGCGATGCGGCCGAGGCGGGCTCAAGCCGCGACTTCGGCAAGGACATCATCCCCTATATCGTCCAGCACGGTAAGGCGATCGCGCATCGCTTCGCCAAATCCTGCGTCCGCTCGACCGCCGAGAACGAAGCCTACTGGCGCGACGTCGGAACGGTCGATGCCTATTGGGAAGCCAATATCGACCTGACCGATATCACGCCCGAGCTCGATCTCTACGACCGCGACTGGCCGATCTGGACCTATGCCGAATTGAAGCCGCCGGCAAAGTTCGTGCATGACGAGGATGGCCGCCGCGGTTCGGCTGTGTCTTCGCTTGTCTCGGGCGATTGCATCGTCTCGGGGGCTTCGCTGAAAAAAAGCCTGATCTTCACCGGCGCGCGCATCAATTCCTATTCGACGCTGGAAGAAGTCGTCATGCTGCCCGACGTTCATGTCGGCCGGAACGCAAAGTTGAAGCGCGTGGTCATCGACCATGGTGTTAGGATACCGGAAGGGCTGGTGGTCGGCGAAGATCCTATTCTCGACGCCAAGCGCTTCCGCGTTTCCGAAAAGGGCATCTGCCTGGTCACGCAGGACATGATCGACAAGTTAGGGCTCTAACGCATGCAGGTTCTGTCGGTCACGCCCGAGATCTTTCCGCTGATCAAGACCGGAGGGCTTGCCGACGTGACCGGCGCGCTGCCCATCGCCTTGGCGGCCAAGGGCGTGACCGTGCGCACGCTCATCCCGGGCTTTCCGACCGTCATGGCCGCCTTCAAGAAGAAGCGGGCGGTTCTGCAATATCCCTTGCTGCAGGGCGGCAAGGCCTCCGTCCATTCAGTCCAACTCGCCGGGCTCGAACTGTTCGTGCTCGATGCGCCGCATCTGTTCGACCGTCCCGGCGGTCCCTACGGCAACGCCACCGGCGTGGACTGGCCAGACAATTGGCGGCGTTTCGCGGCCCTGAGCCAGGTCGGCGGCGACATCGCCGGTGGCGCCATCTCGGGCTACCAACCCGACATCGTCCATGCCCATGACTGGCAGTCGGCGATGACCCTGGCCTACATGCGCTACGGCAAGGCAGTTGGCATTCCCTCGATGATGACCGTCCACAATCTCGCCTTCCAGGGCCAGTTCGGCGCCGGCATCTTCGGTGAGCTCGGCTTGCCGGCGGCGGCGATGGCGCTCGACGGCGTCGAATATTATGGTGGTGTCGGCTTCCTCAAGGCTGGCCTGCAGGCCGCCTGGGCGATCACCACGGTCAGCCCGACCTACGCGCAGGAGATCCGCTCGGCGGAATTCGGCATGGGTCTCGACGGCCTCATCAACATGCGCTCCAGCGATCTCTATGGCATAGTCAACGGCATCGACACCGGCATCTGGGATCCGGAAACCGACAAGCATCTGGTATCCCCCTACACGGCGAGCACACTGAAGGCGCGCGCGCCCAACAGGACTGCCGTGGAGGACCGCTTCAGTCTTGAGCGTGACGACAGCCCGATCGTCTGCGTGGTCAGCCGGCTGACCTGGCAGAAGGGGATGGACATACTGGCGCTGGTGATCGACGGCATCGTTGCCACTGGCGCGCGGCTGGCCATCCTGGGATCGGGCGATGCTGGTCTCGAAGGCGCGCTGCTTGCCGCTGCCGCCCGGCATCGCGGCCGTATCGGTGTGGTCGTCGGCTACGATGAGGGGCTGTCGCACATCATGCAGGGCGGCTGCGACGCCATCGTCATCCCCTCGCGCTTCGAACCGTGCGGGCTGACGCAGCTTTACGGCCTGCGCTATGGCTGCGTACCGGTGGTCGCGCGCACCGGGGGCCTCGCCGATACGGTCATCGACGCCAATGAGGCCGCCGTCTCTGCCGGTGTCGCCACCGGCTTCCAGTTCGCGCCCAACAATGGCGGTGCCTTGCTGCACGCCATTAGCCGCCTCGTCGACGCCCACGCCAGTCCGACGGTCTGGGAATCGCTGCAGCGCCAGGGCATGAAGGCCGATGTGTCGTGGGACAAGAGCGCCGAAAAATATGTCGAACTCTATCGCTCGCTGCTTTCGAAAAGGGTTGCCTGAAGCATGATACGGACCGTCCCCACCAAGCCTTATTCCGACCAGAGGCCCGGCACGTCGGGCCTGCGCAAGAAGGTGCCTGTCTTTCAGCAGGAGCACTATGCCGAGAATTTCATCCAGTCGATCTTCGACGCGCTCGACGGTTTCAAGGGCAAGACCCTGGTGATTGGCGGTGACGGCCGGTTCTACAATCGCGAGGTCATCCAGAAGGCCATCGCCATGGCCGCCGCCAACGGCTTCGGCAAGGTGATGGTCGGGCAGGGTGGCATCCTGTCGACGCCGGCCGCCTCGCATGTCATCCGCAAGTACAAGACCTTTGGCGGCATCATCCTGTCGGCCAGCCATAATCCCGGCGGCCCGCATGAGGATTTCGGCATCAAGTACAATGCCGGCAATGGCGGCCCGGCGCCCGAAAAGCTGACCGACGCGATGTTCGAGAAAACCAAGACGATCTCAAGCTTCAAGATCGCCGATATCGATCCGATCGACATCGACACAACAGGCACGGTCAAGGCCGCCGGCATGACGGTCGAGATCATCGACCCGGTCGCCGACTATGCCGAACTGATGGAAAGCCTGTTCGATTTCGATGCCCTGCGCAAACTGTTCAAATCCGGCTTCCGCATGCGCTTCGACGCCATGCACGCGGTGACCGGCCCCTACGCCAAGGAGATCCTGGAGAACCGGCTCGGCGCGCCCAACGGCACCTGCCGCAATTTCAAGCCGCTGCCGGATTTCGGCGGCCATCACCCGGATCCGAACCTCGTCCATGCCAAGCACCTCTATGACGAGATGATGGGACCGGACGCGCCGGATTTCGGCGCTGCCTCGGATGGCGACGGCGACCGCAATCTGATCATCGGCAAGGGCATTTTCGTCACCCCGTCGGATTCAGTTGCCATGCTCGCCGCCAATGCCCACCTGGCGCCCGGCTACAAGGCCGGTTTGAAGGGCATCGCCCGCTCGATGCCGACCAGTGGCGCTGCCGACCGCGTCGCTGAAAAACTCGGCATCGCCCTCTATGAGACGCCGACCGGCTGGAAGTTCTTCGGCAATCTGCTGGATGCCGACATGGCGACGATCTGCGGCGAGGAGAGTGCGGGCACCGGCTCCAACCATGTCCGCGAAAAGGACGGCCTATGGGCGGTGCTTTTGTGGCTCAACATCCTTGCCGCGCGCGGCGAAAGCTGCAAGCAGATCGTCACTGAGCACTGGGCGACCTACGGTCGCAACTACTATTCGCGGCACGATTATGAAGAGGTTGAGAGCGACCGCGCCAACGCATTGGTCGACGAACTGCGCGCCAAGCTCGGCGCGCTGCCGGGTACCAGCGTGCGCGGCATGAAAATCGCCAGCGCCGACGATTTTGCCTATCGCGATCCGGTCGACGGTTCGATCAGCGAGCATCAGGGCATCAGGGTGCTGTTCGAAGGTGGTTCGCGGGTCGTCTTCCGCCTCTCCGGCACCGGCACGTCGGGCGCGACGCTGCGCGTCTACATCGAACGTTACGAGCCGGACAAATCGAGGCACGACCTCGACACCCAGGCCGCCCTTGCCGATCTGATAGCCGCAGCCGATGATATTGCCGGGATTCACAGCCATACCGGCCGCCCCAAGCCAAGCGTGATTACTTGAGGGTGGCGGTTCGCGCTTTCCCTTCTCCCCTTGTGGGGTTCGAAGGACGGGGCGAGACCCGTGGCTCGCCCCAGGGCGGTGGATCGGCGCGTAGCGCCGAGACGGTTGAGGGGTGCGCGAAGGATCGCTGTCCTTGCCAAGCTGGAACACCCCTCATCCGTCGCCTTCGGCGACACCTTCTCCCACAAGGGGCGAAGGGGGAGACTGCATGACCCAGCTCGGCGCCACCGTCACCCGCGAAGGCATCCGCTTTGCCGCCTGGTCGCAGGCGGCCCGTCTGCTTTGGGTCTCGATCTTCGACGAGCAGGGCAACCGGGAAATCGAACGGCTCGAACTGCAGCCGGAAGGTGAGGGCGTCCATGCGCTGTTCATTGCGGGCCTTGGCCAGGGCATCCGCTACGGCTTTCGCGCCGATGGCGACTACGCGCCGGAACGCGGACTGTGGTTCGATCCCGCCAAGCTCCTGACCGATCCTTATGCCGTCGAGATCGACAGGTCCTATGTCTATGACTGGCGGCTGGCCCAGCGCCGGGGCGAGGGCGCCGATACCGCGCCGCTGATGCCGAAGGCGATTGCCGCTGCGCTGCCGAAGCCGGTGCAGGCTGCCCCGCCGCTATTCCAGCCGGGCGGCCTTATTTACGAAGTGCCGGTGGGCGCCTTCACCATGCTGCATCCGGACATTCCCGAAAAATTGCGCGGAACAGTCGCCGCACTTGCTCACCCGGCGGTTATCGAGCATCTGAAAGAACTGGGGGTTGACGCGGTCGAACTGATGCCGGTGACCGCGTCGATCGACGAGCGACATTTGCCGCCGCTCGGGCTGCGCAACGCCTGGGGCTACAATCCCGTGACTTTCATGGCCCTCGATCCGCGTTTGGCGCCAGGCGGCATCATGGAGTTGCGAAACACGGTCGCCGTGCTGCGTGAGGCTGGCATCGGCGTCATCCTCGACCTCGTCTTCAACCACACCGGCGAGAGCGACTGGCTTGGCCCGACGCTGTCGCTGCGCGGCCTGGACAACCAGGCCTACTACCGGCACTCATCAGACGGCGGGCTGGCCAACGATACCGGCACCGGCAACACGGTCGCTTGCGATCATCCTGTCGTCCAGGAGATGGTCCTCGACACGCTTCGCCATTTCGTCAGGGATGCCGGCGTCGACGGCTTCCGCTTCGACCTGGCGCCCATTCTGGGCAGGGTTGAAGGAACATTCGATGCCGAGGCGCCGATGCTGAGAGCGATGCGCGACGACCCGCTGCTGGCCGATCGCGTGTTGATCGCCGAGCCGTGGGACATCGGTTCCGACGGCTATCAGCTCGGTAATTTCCCGCCGCCCTTCCTCGAATGGAACGACAAGTATCGCGATGACGTCAGGCGCTTCTGGCGCGGCGACGCCGGCATGGTCGGTGCGCTGGCGACCCGGCTTGCCGGTTCGTCCGATGTGTTCGCAACGAACCGGCAAAACGCCAGTCGGACCGTCAATTTCATCGCCGCCCATGACGGCATGACGCTCGCCGATATCGTGCGCTACGAGCGCAAGCACAACGAAGCCAATGGCGAGCAGAACCGCGACGGTCACAATGAAAACCTGTCCTGGAACAACGGCGTCGAAGGGGATGCGGACGATCCGGCCGTATGGGAGTCTCGCCAGAACGATCAGTGCGCGCTGCTCGCCACGCTGTTTGCCTCGCGCGGCACCATCATGCTGACCGCAGGCGACGAGTTCGGCCGCACCCAGCAAGGCAACAACAACGCCTATGCGCAGGACAACGAGATCACCTGGCTCGACTGGGCCGGCCGTGACCAGGTGCTGGAGCGCTACACGGAGGAACTCTCGAGGCTGCGCCGGTCGATGCCGGCGCTCTCCGATACAAGCTTCCTCACTGGCCAGCCACCGGCAGGTTCAGAGATACCGGACGTCGCATGGCTGACCGAGACAGGCGCGCCGCTCAATGAACAGTGCTGGCAGGACCCGCAGCGGTACCGCCTCGTCATGATCCTGGGTGGCGTCAGCCGCCTTGCCGTCATCATCAACGGCGATCGCCGGGCCTGCATGTTCACCTTGCCTGAGCGAGACGGATTCTTCTGGGCTCCAGCCATCGAAGCGCCGGATGCGGCGAACAGATCGCGACCGATATCGGGACGGGCGGTGATCTTCATGATCGAACGAGCGCAAGCCGGCACAGGGGAGAAGCGCGATGGCGGCGAGTGACAAGACCGGATGGTGGCGCGGTTGCGTCATCTACCAGATCTATCCGCGCTCCTACCAGGACACGACCGGCAACGGCAGCGGCGATCTCGCGGGTATCACGTCGAGGCTCGCCCATGTCGCCTCGCTTGGTGTCGACGCCGTCTGGCTGTCGCCTTTCTTCAAGTCGCCGATGGCCGATATGGGCTACGACGTGTCGGATTACTGCGATGTCGATCCGGTGTTCGGCACGCTCGAGGATTTCGATGCGCTGGTCGCCGAGGCGCATCGTCTCGGCCTGAAGATCGTCATCGACCAGGTGCTGTCGCATTCGTCCGACAGGCACGACTGGTTTGTCGAAAGCCGCGCCAGCCGCGATAACCCCAAGTCTGACTGGTACATTTGGGCCGATACCAAGCCCGATGGCAGCGCGCCCAACAACTGGCTCTCCGTCTTCGGTGGCCCGGCCTGGGAATGGGATTCGACCCGCCGGCAATACTACATGCACAATTTCCTTGCCTCGCAGCCCGACCTGAATTTCCACAATCCGGAGGTCCAAGACGCGCTTCTCGACACGGTGCGGTTCTGGCTGGAGCGCGGCGTCGACGGCTTCCGGCTCGATACGGTCAATTACTATGTCCACGACCGCTGGCTGCGCAGCAATCCGCCCCTGGCGTCGAGCGTCGCCGGCACCAACGGCGAGACCAACACCTACCTCTACCAGGAGCATCTGTTCGACAAGACGCAGCCGGAAAACCTGGCGTTCCTGCGCCGCTTCAGGGCGCTGCTCGATGAATATGACGACCGCGCCGCGGTTGGCGAAATCGGCGATGAAGGCCGCTCGCTGCAGACGCTCGCGGCTTACACCTCAGGCGGCGACAAGCTGCATATGTGTTACACCTTCGACCTGCTCGGTCCGCAGTTCTCGGCCGCGCATGTGCGTGGCTGCGTCGAAGCCTTCGAGGCGGCCGTCTCCGACGGCTGGGTCTGCTGGGCGTTCTCCAACCATGACGTGGTGCGCCATGTCAGCCGCTGGACAAGGCCGGGCAGCGATCCCGACGCCGTCGCAAGATTCTCGATCATGCTGTTGTCCTGCCTGCGCGGCTCGATCTGCCTCTATGAGGGCGAGGAGCTGGGCCTGGAGGAGGCGGAGCTGGCCTATGAGGATCTGCGCGATCCCGTCGGCATCCGCTTCTGGCCAGGCGTCAAGGGCAGGGATGGGTGTCGCACGCCAATGGTCTGGGAGGCCGGCGCCGACAATGCAGGCTTCTCCACGGCCAGGCCCTGGCTGCCGATACCGGCCAGCCATCGCACCCGCGCGGTCGACGTCCAGAATGCCGACACGGCCTCGGTGCTGAAGTCCTATCGGACCACGCTGGCCTTGCGCGGGGAGCATGAGGCGCTGGTATCAGGCTCGATCCGCTTTCTCGACGCCGAGGGTGACCGT
>NZ_RZTF01000146.1:0-221 GCF_004023175.1 Mesorhizobium sp. M7A.F.Ca.MR.362.00.0.0 | reverse complement strand
GCGGCGGCGAAAGACTGCTCTGTGTCTTCAATTTCGCCGGAGGACCGGCCAATTGGCCGTTGCCGGGGAATATCGGAGCGGTTGTTCAGCTGGATGGCAATGCCGCGATCGTCACGACCGAGCTTTTGCTGCCAGCGCTCGGAGTCTTTTTTGGCAGGCTCGTCTGATACCCGGACCGTTACTGCACCAGCACGGCACGTCCGCATGTCGCGCCGGTGACC
>NZ_RZTF01000145.1:8013-14384 GCF_004023175.1 Mesorhizobium sp. M7A.F.Ca.MR.362.00.0.0 | reverse complement strand
GATGTTCGGCTGCGCCTTGATGCGTTCGACCAGGTAGCGCGACATGCTGGCATCGAGGCTGCCGCCGCGCGCCAGCAGCGCCACTTTGCGCGCATGACTAGCCAAGTAGACAGCCGCCTGCCCGGCCGAATTGCCGGCGCCGACCAGCGCCACTTCCTGGTCCGCGCAAAGCCGCCCTTCGATGGGCGACGCCCAATAGTGCACGCACGTTCCCTCGAACCGCGCCAGATTGGCGATGTCGAGGCGGCGATAGCGCGCGCCGCTGGCGATCACCACGCTGCGCGTGCGCACGGTCTCGCCATCACCGACATCGAGCAGATAGCGGGCGCCTGACGCGTCGGTGGCCGCGCTCAAAAGCTTCGCCTCGTCCGGTATCACCATTTCGACGCCGAATTTCTGCGCCTGGTTGTAGGCGCGCGCCATCAGCGCCATGCCCGTAATGCCTGTGGGGAAGCCGAGATAGTTCTCGATGCGCGACGAGGCGCCGGCCTGACCGCCGAAGGCGCGGCAATCGAGCACGATCGTCGATAGCCCCTCGGAGGCCGCATAGACCGCCGCCGCCAGCCCTGCCGGGCCGGCGCCGACGATGGCCACGTCATACACCGTATCGGCATCGATCGGCCGCAGCAGGCCGATGCAGCGGGCGAGGTCCTTTTCGCCGGGATTCATCAGCAGCCTGCCGTTTGGACAGAGCACGATCGGCAGGTGGTGCGGATCGACCTCGAAGCGTTCTACCAGGGTTTTGGCGCAGGGGTCGCTGCCGGAATCGAGCACGCGGTGCGGTTGGCCGCTGCGGGCGAGGAAACCCTGCAGCCGCAATACGTCGGCATTGTCCTGGGGTCCGATGATGATCGGCCCGCTGGTGGCGCTCTCCAAAAGCCCGACGCGGCGCAGGATCAGCGCCCGCATGATGCGCTCGCCGAGATTGGCCTCCTGCACCATCAGGTCGCGCAGCCGCTGCGAGGCGATGACGAACGCCTCCACCGGTTCGGCGGCCTGCGCATTGACCAGCGAGGGACGGGCCGAAAGCTGCGCCAGCTCGCCGACAAAGCTGCCGGGGCCATGGGTGACGATCGTCTCGCGCCGGCCGAGCCCGCCGTCCTGGGTGATGTCCACGCTGCCCGACAGCACGACGATCAGACCGGGCGCCACATCGCCTGCTTCGATGATGTGCTCGCCGGCGGCATAGGCGCTGGCCTCGCCGAACCGGCGCATGCGGTCGATATCCACCTCGGCCAGCGTGGGGAACGCCTGGTCGCGGCGGGCACCGAATATCTGGGTGGTGGATTGAGCCATGGTTTTGAGCGTAGCGAAGCGGGCGCGGAGTTTGAAGCGGTTTGTGAGGGGACTGGCCGGAAGGGGAGGTTGGCGGCAAAGAAAAAGCCCGGACGAGCCGGGCTTTTTCTCTAAGTTTCTGAACCGGCGAATGGTTCGAAACGGGAATTTGGTGCCCAGAAGAGGACTCGAACCTCCACTCCTTGCGGAACACGGACCTGAACCGTGCGCGTCTACCAATTCCGCCATCTGGGCTGGTGCGGGCTCATGTAAGCGGGCAAGCGATTGCTGTCAACGCGCTTTTTTCGCAGGTGCTCCGTTCGTCGGCTCAGTCGTCCAGCACTTCCTTCGAAGCGACGGTGGAATCGGCGTTGAGCTGGTAGATGACCGGCACGCCGGTGCCGAGTTCCAGCTTGACGATCTCCTCGCCCGACTTGCCGTCGAGCGCCATGATCAGCGCGCGCAGGGAGTTGCCGTGGGCGGCGACCAGCACGGTGCCGCCGCGCAGCACATGCGGCTGCAGATCGTGCAGGTAATAGGGCCAGACTCGGGCGCCGGTGTCCTTCAGGCTTTCGCCGGCGGGCGGCGGCACGTCGTAGGAGCGGCGCCAGACATGCACCTGCTCCTCGCCCCATTTCTTGCGGGCGTCGTCCTTGTTGAGGCCGGAGAGGTCGCCATAGTCGCGCTCGTTGAGTGCCTGGTCGCGGGTGGTCTTCAGATCGCTCTGGCCGACCGCGTCGAGGATGTGCTGGCAGGTCTTTTGCGCCCGGATCAGCGCCGAGGTGAATGCGATGTCGAATTTCAGGCCGCGCGCCTTGAGTTTTTGCCCCGCGGACTTGGCCTCGGCGTGGCCCTGCTCGGTCAGGTCGACGTCGCGCCAGCCGGTGAACAGGTTCTTCAAATTCCATTCGCTCTGGCCGTGACGCACGAGCACGAGGGTTCTCGACATGTTTGCTCCCTTCAGGTTGGCAGATTGGCCGCTCAGCTGAGGCCGAGCACGTCCCGCATCGAATACAGCCCCGGCTTCTTGCCGCGCGCCCAAAGCGCCGCCTTGACGGCGCCCCGAGCGAAGATGGCGCGGTCCTCGGCATGGTGGGCAAGCGTGATGCGCTCGCCGGTGCCGGCCAGCATCACGCTGTGGTCGCCGACGACAGAGCCGCCGCGCAGCGTGGCAAAGCCGATCGAGCCGGTCTTGCGCACGCCGGTGTGGCCGTCGCGGACCCGCACGTCGTTGCCGGAAAGGGGGATACCGCGCCCGGCGGCGGCAGCTTCGCCGAGCAGAAGTGCTGTGCCCGACGGCGCGTCGACCTTGTGCTTATGGTGCATTTCGAGGATCTCGATGTCGAAATCGTCGGCATCGAGCGCGCGCGCCGCCTGTTCGACCAGCACCGCCAGAAGATTGACGCCGAGGCTCATATTGCCCGACTTGACGATGGTCGCATGGCGCGCCGCCGCCGCGATTTTCGCATTGTCGTCGGCCGTGCACCCGGTCGTGCCGACGACGTGAACGATGCGCGCTTGCGCGGCGTAGCCAGCGAATTCGACTGATGAGGCCGGGGTGGTGAAATCGAGCACGCCGTCTGCCTTGGCGAAGACCGGCAACGGGTCGTCGCCGATCGGCACATTGATGATGCCGATGCCCGCCAGTTCGCCTGCGTCCTTGCCCAGATAGGGCGAACCCGCCCGCTCGACCGCGCCGATGACCCGCGCGCCGGGGATGGTGTGGATGGCACGGATCAGCGTCTGGCCCATGCGGCCGGCAGCGCCCACCACCACAAGGCCCATATCGCCTGCTTCGCTCATGTGCTCCTCACAGCAGTCTTCTTCGCACGCGTGGCCCGGACCGGAGTTTGGATCGGCTCGCGGTCCTCGACAAGCCCCAGTCCCTTCTTGCCCTGGATGCGGTGGAAGCGGGAATAGATGCTGTCCGGGTCGGCCATAAGCGTCGCATGGGTGCCTTCCTCGACCAACCGTCCCTCTTCCAGCACGATGATGTGGTCGGCATTGACCACCGTCGACAGCCGATGCGCTATGACGATGGTCGTGCGGCCTTGCATGACTTGGGTCAGCGCTTCCTGGACGCGCGCCTCCGCCTCGTTGTCGAGCGCCGATGTCGCCTCGTCGAGCAGCAGGATCGGTGCCTGGCGCACGATGGCGCGGGCGATCGAGACGCGCTGGCGCTGGCCGCCGGAAAGGGTCGAGCCGCCTTCGCCGACAGGCGTGTCGTAACCTTGCGGCTGCTGGCGGATGAACTCGTCGGCTGCCGCCTGTTTCGCCGCCTGCTCGATCTCGGCGTCCGTGGCCGACAGACGGCCGTAGCGGATGTTGTCGCGGATCGTGCCCTCGAACAGATAGGGCGCCTGCGCCACATAGGCGATCGACTGCCGCAGCGAATGCTTGGTTACCTTCGAGATGTCCTGGCCATCGACCTCGATGCTGCCCCGATCGACGTCGTAGAAGCGCTGCAAGAGCGCCACCAGCGTCGATTTGCCGGCGCCCGACGCACCGACGATCGCCGTCACCTTGCCGGCCGGGGCGGTAAAGCTCAGGTCCCTAAGCACCGGCATGTCGGCGCTGTAGCCGAACGTCACATTGTCGAAACGCACCTCGCCGGTGGTGATCCTCGCCTCGACGGCATCGGGTGCGTCGCCCTGTTTCGGCTCCAGGTCGAGCAACTCGTAGATCATGCGCGCGTTGACCAGGGCACGTTCCATGCCCACCTGTGTGCGCGCCAGGCGTCTTGCCGGATCGTAAGCCATGATCAGTGCGGTGATGAAGGAGAAAACCGCGCCCGGCGGCTGCCCAAGATACAGCGCCCGGTAGCCGGAATAGGCAAGCACGGAGGTGATGGCGAGACCGCCCAGAATCTCGGAAATCGGCGACAGCCGCTCCGAGACGCGGGCGATCTTGTTGTTACGCTGCTCGGCCGTGTCCGCCATGATGCCGATGCGGCGCGCCAGCTCGGCCTCCAAGGTGAAGGCCTTGACGATGGCGATGCCTTGCGTGGCTTCCTGCACGGACCCGTTCAGCCGCGAATTGATCAGGACGGATTCCCGGTTGATACGCCGCAGTCGGCGGGTGATATAGACGACGGCCCAGATCAGTGGAGGGCCGATCAGCAGCGAGCTGAGCGACAACACCGGATCCTGATAGATCATCACGCCGACGAGAGCGACCAGCGTGACCGCGTCGCGGCTGATGGAGGTCAGTGTCAGCGACAGCAGATCGCGAACGCCGCCGACATTCTCGCTGACCTGTGCCGCCAGCCGACCGGAACGCGTATCGTTGAAGAAGTTGACGCCGAGCTTCATCAGATGGTCGAAGCTACGCTTCTGGTAGCGCGCGACCAGATTGTTGCCGATACTAGCCAACGCGACTGCTTGGCCGTAACCGGCGAAGCCGCGCAGCAGGGAGGCCCCCATGAAACCGGCGCAGATCAACCAGAGCATATCGCCGCGTCGTTCGTAGAAGATCTGGTTGATCATCGGGGCCATGATCCACGCCGTGAAGGCAGTGGTGCCGGAAACGATCAGCAGGCAAGAGACGGCGACGACATAGGTCCAGCGATACTCTTTGCCGTTTTCAGCGAGGATGCGGCGGAGCACCGCTGTGACCTCGCCGGGCCGGGCTTTTTGTTTGTTTGGAGCTTCAAGTGTCAAATCGGGAGCGCTTTGTGGTTTTCCGCCTCGTGGGACCGGGGCTGCAAATTCGGCACCCCTCTTAACGCCCTGCGGCCTGATTGCCTATGCCCGCACCTGATTAACTTCGTCGCGGGGCGCGAGCGCTTCGCCGGCTTTCAGGCCTGCCAGCGCCGGCCCTCCGTCTGGACACCGAACAGCAAGGGGTTCCGGGCATAGGCGGCAAGGCCCAGCAGTGCGGCCAGCGGGTGGGTGATGACGTAGACCGGCATGGTGCGCATCATCGCGCTGTGCGGCGCCTTGTCCTCGAAAGCGGCCCGGAAATTGCCGGCTTTCAGCGCCGGCACGATCTTCTGCGCGATGCCACCGGTGAGGAACACGCCGCCGCGGCTCATGAATACCAGAGCAAGGTCGCCTGCGGTGCGCCCAAGGCAGGTGACGAAGATCTCCAGCGCTTCCTCTGCAACCGGATCGGTTTTCGCAAGTGCCGCGGCAGTGATCTCGGCCGGCGTGGTGAAGGGCGACGGCTTGCCGTCCGCCTTGGCTACCGCCCTGTAGACATTGACCAGACCGCGTCCGCACAGGATCTGCTCGCCCGAAACGCGGCCTTCGAGCTTCTCGATATGCGGAAAAACCTCGAAATCGCGCGGTGTGCGCGGGCCGATGTCCATATGGCCGCCCTCGCCGGGGACCGGTATCCAGTGATGCAGCGCGTGGACCAGCCCGGCGACGCCGAGCCCGGTTCCTGGACCGAGCACGACGCGCCCGGCATTGGGCTCCGGCGTGCCGCCGCCGATCTTTTCCATGTGCTCCTCGCCGAGCGCGACGACGGCCAGCGCCTGCGCCTCGAAATCGTTGAGCACGACGATGTCGCTCAGGCCGAGGCTGGCGAACATTTTCCTCGGCTTGACGATCCAGGGGCAGTTGGTGAGTTCGATCTCGTCGCCGTCGACCGGGCCAGCCACCGCCAGCACCGCCGAATTGGGGCGCACCGACGAGCGGTCGAGCACGGCCGCCTGGATCGCCTCGTCGATGGTGTTGTAGTTTGCCGTCTGGACAATGGTCGGCTCGCCTGCCTCGGAATTGGCGTCGAGCACGATCGAAAAGCGCGCATTGGTGCCGCCGATGTCGCCGATCAGGATCGGAAACCGCAACAAAGTATCGTCGTCGCCTGTGCGTGGCATGCTCTCGTCCGTCTCCGGCGCCCCCGACGGCGTCTGGCCGTTCTTCCGTTGACTAGCGCATGGGTTTGAAAAGGGAAACGGTTTTCGACCCGGGCGGCGCGCTGAGGCCGGCTCTGCGGCCAAACCGCCACGGTTTCGCAAAATGAGGCGCTGAACCGATTGAGTCTGCCTATAGGCTATAAGCCGTGATCGTCAGTTTCCAGGCGGCCGCGGTCGCGGCAGCGGCACGCCGATCTCGGGCGTCGCCGTGAAAGCGTTCATCGTGCTTGGCAAG
>NZ_RZTF01000145.1:0-8003 GCF_004023175.1 Mesorhizobium sp. M7A.F.Ca.MR.362.00.0.0 | reverse complement strand
TACCATGGCGGCAGCCGCGACCGGCACGCCGCCGCCATGGTAGGTCGCCGCCTCGGCCGACGACGGCCCCGGCGCGTCGAGCACCGCGCGGCACTCGCTCGGCAGGTTCGCCATCGTCATCAGGTCGCGCGCCTTGGGCGCATCGGGGTTCTTGTTGGGCCGCCAAGGCTCCTGCGTGAACCACCAGGCCAGCGGCTTGCCGCAACCGTCATCGTCCGGCGTCGCTTCCTGCGCCTTGCAACCGGACGAGCCCGGCTGGCAGCCGATGCGCATGTGGAAATGATAGTCGTGGCCCCAGAACGGCCTGACCTTGCGCAGCCAGAAGCGGTCGCCCTTGACGGTGTCGCAGAGCTTTTTCTTGATGCCCGGATTGACCAGGATGCGCTCGACCTGGCCGTAGCTCGCCGCCCGCTTCAGAAGCCTTGTGTGCGCTGGCGTCCACAGCGCGTCCTTCACCAGATGGGTCTTCTCATCGACCATCAAGGTGGCGCTCATCGATTCGCGCTGCGCCATCGACAGCGGGCGGCGGGGCATCGGCGTCAGCCAGATGTCGGCGTCGAGCCCGATCTGGTGCGAGGCATGTCCTGTCAGCATCGGGCCGCCGCGCGGCTGCGAAATGTCGCCGATCAGCAGGCCTGGCCAACCATCGGCCGCTGCGTCGCGCGACAATTTCTCGACTACCGCGATCATCGCCGGATGGCCCCAGCGGCGGTTGCGCGACGGCCGCATCACCTGCCAGGTCGGACCGTCCAAGGGAATGGCGACGCCGCCGGCAAAACAGCCCTTGGAATAGAATCCGATCGACTGCGCCGCGGTCGCGGCCGGCAGTTTCTTGGCGCCGAACAGGTCTTTTGCCCGCTCCTCGGCGCTCGCCGGCTGAACGGCTAACCCAAGCACGGCAAGCAGGCCGAGCGCAGCGGCCAACAGGGGCGTTTTGCCTAGAGATAGCCTCATCGCTGTCTTCATGAACCCGGTTCTCCACCGCAATCCCAAGGCCGAATCATAGCACGCCGCGCCCGCGGCTTCGATGGTCAGCGCTTCATCGGGCTGCGCGCTTCGCCGTCACGCCAATCGCCGCTTGCCCACATATGGTCGAAGGCGGCGCGGTAGTCTGGAAACCGCAGGGAATAGCCCGCCGCCTTGATCGCCGCATTGGCGACACGCTTGTTCTCGCCATAGAAGGACCGTGCCATGGGCGAAAGTTGGGCGGCGTCGAAGGGAATCTCGGGCGGCGGTTCGATACCCATCAGCGAAGCGGCATAGGCGACGACATCCTGCGGCGGCGCCGGCAGGTCGTCGGTGACGTTGAAGATGCCGCCTGTATTGCCTTCGATGAGCTGCCACAGGGCGCCGGCAATGTCGTCGCAATGGATGCGGTTGAACACCTGGTCCGGCTTGACCAGCCGCCTTGCAGTGCCGTTTTCCAGATTGACCAGCGCGTTGCGGCCGGGGCCGTAAATGCCGGACAGGCGCAGGATCGCCCCCGGTCGGCCGATCTCGCGGCCCAGCTCCAGCCAGTCTCGTTCGGCGGCCACCCGCATCACCGAGCGCTTCGACACCGGCCGGCATTCCGCCGTTTCATCGACCCAGGCGCCATCATAATTGCCGTAGACGCCGACGGTGGAGAGATAGCTGATCCATTCGAGCGCCGGCATTTGAGCGATTGCCTCTCGTGCGGCATTCAGAACGGGATCGCCGGCCTCTTCCGGGGCAATCGAAATCAGCAGATGCGTTGTTTTTCCCAATGCATCGCCGATTTCGCCGGTCATCGCGCCGTCGAACAGAAGCGGCGCGACACCAGCCTGCCGTAGCGTCTCGAATTTTTCCGGCGAGCGTGTCGTGCCGAAGATCGTCGCGGCGCCTTTGTTAGCCCGAGCAAAAGCCCTGCCGGAATAGCCGGCGCCGAAGATGAATATCTGCTTTTCGCTCATGCATTCGCCCTGGTTGGCCGCGCCAGACGCCATTCGTCGCGCACGGCTTCGTCGCTTTCGGTTTTCAGGCCGATGGCTGCCCGTTCTGAATATTCGGCATCGGGCACCAGCCGCGCCAGCGCCCATATTGCCGCGCCCCGGACCAGCGGCGAGGCATCGTCCAGCAAGGCGCGCACAGTGTCGGCAAGAGAGGCATCGCCGGAATTGCCGGCGGCGATCAGCACGTTGCGGATGAACCGGTCGCGGCCGATGCGTTTTATCGGCGAACCGGAGAAGAAAGCGCGGAAGGCCGCGTCATCGAGACCCAAAAGGTCGGCGAGCGGCGGCTCGCGCAAATCATCGCGCGCGACGAGTTTTGCTTCGGAAGCTGCCCGGGCGAATTTGTTCCACGGGCAGGCGGCAAGACAATCGTCGCAGCCATAGATGCGGTTGCCGATCTTTTCGCGGAATTCGTGCGGAATCGGCCCCTTGTTCTCGATGGTGAGATAGGAGATGCAGCGCCGCGCATCGAGCCGGTAGGGCGCCGGAAAGGCATCGGTCGGGCACGCGTCGAGGCAGGCGCGGCAGGAGCCGCAATGGTCGATCTCGGCGCGGTCGGGCACGAGTTCGGCGGTGGTGAAGATGGTGCCGAGGAACAGCCAGGAGCCGTGTTCACGGCTGACCAGATTGGTGTGCTTGCCTTGCCAGCCGAGCCCGGCGGCCTCGGCCAGCGGCTTTTCCATCACCGGCGCGGTGTCGACGAATACCTTCACATCACCCCCGGCGCGCGCCACGATCTTGCCGGCGATCTCCTTCAGCCGCCCCTTCATCACATCGTGATAGTCGCGGTTTTGCGCATAGACCGAGATCGCGCCGGAGTCGCGCTTGGCCAGCACCCCGCGCGGATCATGGTCGGGGCCATAGTTCATCGCCAGCACGATGATCGAGCGCACCTGCGGCCAGAGGGCCATTGGTTCACTGCGGCGTTGGAGCGTCTCGGCGATCCAGTCCATCGACCCATGAAAGCCATCAGCGACGAATTCGGCCAGGCGCGCCGGCGCCAGCGGGATCGCATCGGGGGAGGTGACGGCAACGGCATCGAAGCCGGCGCGCTGCGCCTCCGCGTCGATCAGCGCGCGCAGTTTCGCGGCGTCAGAAGTCGAGGTCCGCATAATGCGACACCGGTGACAGGCCGCGCACCCGGTCGGTCAAAAGCGGCCGGAAGGAGGGCCGCGACTTGACCCGCGTGTACCATTCGCGTGCAGCGCTGTGCTCGCGCCAGTCGATCTCGCCGAGATAGTCGAGCACCGACAGCGTCGCCGCGGCCGCGAGGTCGGCATAGGTGACCCTCGAACCGGCCAGCCAATGGCGGGTGCCGGCCAGCCAGTTGGTGTATTTCATGTGCTGGCGGATGTTGGCGCGCGCGGCACGGATCGCGCCCGAATCGGGCGAGCCGCCGCCAGCCGTTTCCGGCATGACCGGCTTGAGCACGCGCTCGCGCACCAGATGGCGAGTGACTTCACTTTCGGCCTTGTTGAGATACCAGTCGATGAGCCGGCGGATTTCGGCGCGCTGCATCGGGTCCTCGGCGAACAGCCGCTTGTCGCGCTTCAGCACGCCGCGCGTTTCATCGAGATATTCCGAAATCACCGTCGCGCCGACGATCGGCACGTCGCCTTCGGCCAACAGGATCGGCAGCGTTCCGGCCGGGTTCAGCGCCAGGAACTCCTTGCGCCGGGTCCACGGCTTTTCCTCGATCAAAGCCAGCTCCTCGCCATACTCGCCGAATGCGAGGCGGACGAAGCGACAGGTGGCGAACATGGGATGGTGGAAAAGCGTCAGCATGGTTCCGCGATGATAAAGCGCACTGGCGAATCGCAGGGCGCACCGGTAAGTCTTGGCCGCCCGGTTAGCGGGCCGTCAGGGTGTTGCGACCTATAGGGGGACTTCAACGCCATGACAAGCAAGCCCTTCTGTCAGCCGTCACGCCAATGCCGAGGTAGCCATGGAAAGCCAGACCATCGTCGAAGCCCTGCTGCTCGGCCTGCTGGAGGGGTTGACCGAGTTCATCCCGGTGTCGTCGACCGGCCATATTCTGCTTGCCGGTCATTTCCTCGGCTTCCATTCGACCGGCAAGGCCTTCGAGATCCTGATCCAGCTCGGCGCCATCCTGGCGATCCTCAGCGTCTATTTCCGCCGCCTGTGGAAGATGCTGCTCGAACTGCCGCATGACCGGCTGACGCGGCATTTCGCCATCGGCATCCTGATCGCCTTCCTGCCGGCGGCGATCATCGGCGCACTGGCGCATGATTTCATCAAGACGGTGCTGTTCGAATCGCCGAGGCTGATCTGCATCATGCTGATCATCGGCGGCGTCGTGCTGCTGGCGGTGGACCGCATGAACCTCAAGCCGGTCTACCGCGATGTCGAGCGCTTCCCGACCCGGCTTTACCTGCAGATCGGGCTTTTCCAGTGCCTGTCGCTCATTCCCGGCACATCGCGTTCGGGCTCGACCATCGTCGGCGCCCTGCTTTTGGGCGTCGATAAGCGCGCTGCCGCTGAATTTTCCTTCTTCCTTGCGATCCCGACCATGGTCGGCGCCTTTGCCTTCGACCTGTTCAAGAACCGCAACGTGCTGAGCAGTGCCGACCTGCCGATCATCGCCGTCGGCTTCGTCGCCGCCTTCGTCACGGCGCTCATCGTCGTACGCTTCCTGCTCGAGTACGTCTCGCGCAAAGGCTACGCGCTGTTCGGCTGGTGGCGGCTGGTGGTCGGCGGTGTCGGACTGCTGGCGTTGATGATCTGGGGGTGAGGAGTGGTCCGCGAAGCGGACGGAAAGCCAATTGCTTGGCTTTCCGAACGACGAACGGTGAAGGCCCGGTTCGCCTTCGGGCGGATCAAAAGGTCCGGTGGACCTTTCGAAGGGACTGAACGCCCGAAGGGCAGGGAGCCAGCGAAGGGCGAGCAACGCCCGTAAGTGGCCCCTCAACTCCTCCCGTAAAATGCATTCTCGACATGCACCGGCCAGCGCCAAGGCAGCACGGCGACCATGTCGAAGCGCATCGACAATCTGCCATAGTCCGCTTGGCGCGACAGCCAGATGTCGGCCGCGCCTTCTATGCGACGCTCCGATTCGTGACCGATCGCCTCCATGGCTTCCATCAGCGTGCGCCGCGCCTTGACCTCGACGAATAGCACCAGATCGCCGCGCCGCGCGATCAGGTCGATCTCGCCGAAGCGTGTGCGGTGGCGGCGCGCAAGGATTCTGTAGCCCTTCATCATCAGTGCTGCCGCCGCCAGCCATTCGCCGCGATGACCGCGTCGATAGGCCTTTTGGCGGCTGACGCTTGGGCGCTCAGCCACTGTCGCTTTCTCCAGAAGTCTCCCTGAGGTCAAGCAGCCGCCGATAGAGGGCCTGTTTCTGGCCGCCGGTCATCTTCGCGGCTTCCGCGGCCGCCTTGGAGGCCGGCATTTCGGCGGCAAGCGACAGAAGCAGACGGTCGATGTCTTCAGGCTCGTCGACCCTGGCCTCGGCCGGACCGACGCAGACGACGATTTCGCCCTTCGGCGTATCGGCCGCAGCATAGTGGTCGGCCAGCGCCTGCAGCGTGCCGGTGCGCATCTCCTCAAAAGTCTTGGTCAATTCCCTGCCGATAGCGGCCTTGCGCTCGCCGCCGAGCGCTTCGACCATGGCAGCCAGGGAGTCAGCCAGCCGGCGCGGCGATTCAAAGAAAATCAATGTCGCCGGCACGGCCTTCAGTGCTTCCAGCCGTGTCAGCCGCTGCCCTGATTTGACCGGCAGGAAGCCGGCGAACAGGAAGGCATCGGAGGGCAGGCCGGATGCCGTCAGCGCCGCCAGCGGCGCTGACGGGCCGGGGATAGGCACGACGCGAATGCCGTGGTCGAGCGCCTCGCCGACCAGCCGGTAGCCGGGATCGGATACCAGCGGCGTGCCGGCATCGGAGATCAGCGCCACGCTCTGCCCGGCCTGAAGTGCCGATATCAGCTTCGGCCCGGCCTCGCCGGCATTGTGTTCATGATAGGCCGTGGTGCGGCGGCGAATGCCGTAGCGGTCGAGCAGCACGCGCGACACCCGCGTGTCTTCGCAAGCAACGATGTCGGCGGCGGCCAGCGTCTCCAACGCGCGCAGCGTGATGTCGGCGAGATTGCCGATCGGCGTCGCCACCAGATAGAGCGCCGGCTCCAATGGCCGTGCCGCGATCTCGGTCTGCCCGACCACATAGCTGCGCTTGCTCGTCTCTGCGGTCACCGATGACTTCTCCATTCAGCCCTGTTTGGCACGGCTGACGCGGGCTTGCAAAAGCTGACGCCGATGTAAGGAATTCGCCTTTCCTTTGCCACAGTGGGGAACCAAACCGGCGTTGGCAGATTAGCCCCCTGATTCCGGAGGAGGACAGGATGGACAGCCTGAAGATACAGGACGCTTTCGAGCCCTACTATGCCGGCCGCAAGCGCGGTGCCGCGCCCAGGGACAAGCGCCTATCTGCCAAGACCGAGCACAGCCTGGCCAAAGAGCGAGCCGTGAGCGCTTTGCCGACCAACGTCAGGCTTTCCGACAACAAACCCGATAGCACGACGGAGCACTGACCGGACGATGCCCAATCGCTTCGATATCTTCATCACCCGTCTTGAAACAAAGAATGCCCGCAACGGCGCGCAACTAGCCTCGATAGGCGACCAGCACCGCGCCCGCCGCGATAAGGGCGACGCCAAGCCAATTCGCTCCGGACAACCGCTCGCCGAGAAAGGCCGCGCCAAACACCGCCACAAGCACGACGCTTAGCTTGTCGATCGGCGCCACCTGCGCCGCATTGCCGATCTTGAGCGCCCGAAAGTAGCAGAGCCATGACGCGCCGGTCGCCAGACCGGACAGGCCTAGGAAAGCCCAGGTCTTTGCCGAGATCGTGGCCGGCGACTGGAACTGGCCGCTGGCAAGCAGGATGGCACCGAGCACGATCAGGATGATGACCGTGCGGATGAAGGTGGCGAAATCGGAATTGATGTTCTCGATGCCAACCTTGGCGAAGATCGCCGTCAGGGCAGCGAACGCAGCTGAGAGCAATGCCCAGAATTGCCAGGAGGATACGGTCAGGTTCATGCCGGTGGCCTTTGCGGATGAGGTCTCAACCGAGATACCGTGGAACGCGTGCCTTCAGAAGTGTAATCCTAAGCTTCGGAGATTGGACGAGGCTTCCCCACCTTCGTCATCCACGGGCGGAGCAGGAGCGAAGCGACGTCGCGAAGACCCGAGGATCCATTCCGTGACTTCTGAATTTCGCTACGGTGCAGAATCTGGAAAGCTGGCGTGGAGAGGATGCGCCGGCAACGAAATCTATTGTTTGAACGGGACAAGTGGCAGAGCAGGCATGCCCATTCTGGACCGTGACGCCCCGCAGCAGCCGTCGCGGCATGGATCCTCGGGTCTGCGCGCCGCTTCGCGTCGCTCCGCCCGTGGATGACGAGGCGGGAGGAGCTTGGCGCAGGCAAAGCTACCTGCCTACCGCGCCAGATCGGCGACCACGGCGTCGAGCACGATCATGCCGGCGGCCGTGGCGCGCAGGCGCGCATTGCCGATCGGCGCCACCAGCCCCTCTCCCTGCAGCATCGACAGCCGTGCTGACGACAGGCCGCGTCCGGAGAACGCCTCGTAGCGGGAGAGGTCGATGCCTTCGGCGAGCCGCAGGCCCATCAGCAGGAATTCGTCGGCCTCTTCCGAACGCGTCAGGATTTCGCCGCCGGTGACGCCATGGCCCTTGGCCTCGACCAGATTGGCCCAGGTTTCCGGCATCCGCTCGGCGATCGTCACCGTGCGGCGGCCATGCTCGACGAAGCGGCCATGCGCGCCCGGCCCCACGCCGACATATTCGCCATAGCGCCAATAGGTGAGGTTGTGCCGGCTCTCGGCGCCCGGCCTTGCGTGGTTGGAAATCTCGTAAGCCGGCAAGCCATGCGCCGTGGTGATCTCCTGCGTCAGCGCATAGAGGTCGGCGGCGTGGTCATTGTCGGGAATGATGAATTTCTTCGCCGCATGCAGCGCGTGGAAGGGCGTGCCTTCCTCGATGGTCAGCTGAT
>NZ_RZTF01000144.1:10172-14404 GCF_004023175.1 Mesorhizobium sp. M7A.F.Ca.MR.362.00.0.0 | reverse complement strand
CGGGGCGCGACGGACCCGGCGCCTCCATGCCGCCGCCCTTCTTCTCGGCCGTCAGCGCGACGACCGCGCCGGCGACCCCGGGGATTGCCTTGACGACGCGCTCGGCGGCGGCGCGCAGCGGCTCCATTTCCTGGGCACGAGCGGCGGGAACGGTAATCGAGAAGAAGACCTTCCCGTCGGCGATGAAAATCTCCGAAACCATGCCGAGGTCGACGATGTTGCCGGTGAAATCCGGCCCGTTGACCGTCTTCAGACGCTCGGTGACGATTTCCTTGGTGACGGACATGGCAGTTATTCCTTACGCAGCTTGCGCCTGAGATGCAGCTTGCACCTGAGATAATGCAGTTTCCGGACAGAACCAAGCCGTGGAGCAATGGCTGCCTTGGCGTGCCCGGAAAATCGATAGGCCCTGTCGGATCTCATCTGCACCAAACGTCTTCCAGACGATCGTGCGGCCAGCAATCAAGCCAGCCGACAGTCGTCAAACAATCACGGCGATCTATTTCAACGGCCAGCACGCGACCGACAATCAGAGAAGGAGGCGATTATGCTCGCAAACAGCAACGCAACGGCAAATCTGGCGGTAAGGGACCTGGCAAAGGCCAAGGCTTTCTACGAGGGAACGCTTGGCTTGAAACAGGTGCACGACGAGGGGGGCGAACTGATCGTCTACAAAAGCGGCGATACCACCCTCAACGTCTATCATTCTCAATTTGCCGGAACCAACAAGGCGACAGCGGTAACCTGGATGGTTGGCGACGAGATCGGCAACATCGTCAAGAAACTGAAGACGAAGGGCGTCGCCTTCGAGCACTATCAGATGCCGGGCTTGACGCTGGAGGGCGATCTCCACGTCGGTTACGGAATGAAGGTCGCCTGGTTCAAGGACCCGGACGGCAACATCCTGAACCTTGTGGACCGGTAGATTTCTTTACGTCACCTCGCCAGGCCAACCGCGAGGTAGGTGAGCGCTGAAATCAAAGCGGTGGCCGGCAAGGTGACGATCCAGGCAATGACGATGTTGCCGGCAATGCCCCAGCGCACGGCCGAGACGCGGCGGGCGGCGCCGACGCCGATAATGGCGCCAGTGATGGTGTGCGTGGTCGACACGGGAATGCCGAGCCAGGTCGCGGCAAACAGGGTGATCGCCCCGCCGGTCTCGGCGCAAAAACCCTGCATCGGGTTCAGCCGCGTGATCTTCGAGCCCATGGTGTGGACGATGCGCCAGCCGCCGAACAGGGTGCCGAGCGCCAGTGCCGCCTGACAGGTGAGGACAACCCAGAGCGGTACATGGAAAGTCGCGCCGAGCATGCCTTGCGAATAGAGCAGCACGGCAATGATGCCCATGGTCTTCTGCGCGTCATTGCCACCGTGCCCGAGCGAATAGAGCGAGGCGGAAAAGAACTGCATGACGCGGAAGGTACTGTCGACCGCAAAGGGCGTCTGGCGCACGAAGAGCCACGAGACGACGAAAATCAGGATGAGCGCCAGGATAAAGCCGGTCGCTGGCGACAGGACGATTGCCGCAACCGTCTTGCCAAGCCCTGTCCAGACGATGGCGCCCACGCCTGCCTTTGCCACACCGGCACCTACCAGGCCGCCGATCAACGCATGCGAGCTGCTCGACGGGATGCCGGCGATCCAGGTGACGATGTTCCAGACTATGGCGCCGACGAGCGCCGAGAAGATGACCGCCGGGGTGACGATGCTGACATCGACGATACCCTTGCCCACTGTCTCGGCGACGTGGAGGCCGAAGAACATGAAGGCGATGAAGTTGAAGAAAGCCGCCCACAATACCGCGTATTGCGGCCTTAGCACGCGGGTGGAGACGATGGTGGCAATGGAGTTGGCGGCATCGTGCAAGCCGTTGAGAAAGTCGAAGAACAGCGCGACGCCGACGAGGCCGACCAGCACGGGAAAGGCAATGGTGGCTTCCATCACCTAGACATTCTCAATGACGATGCCGCTGATCTCGTTGGCGACGTCCTCGAAGCGGTCGACCACTTTTTCCAGTTGGCCATAAATCTCGCTGCCGATCATGTACGCCATCGGATCGCTGCTGCCGTGCTTCCTGAAGAGATCCTTCAGCCCTTGCTCGTGCAGGTCGTCGGCCCGGCTTTCGACGCGCATCACCTCTTCGGCGATGGCGTTGAGGCGCACCGTGTGCGTCGCGACCTTGTTGAGCAGCGGGATCGCCTCGGCCACCAGCTTGGCGGCGGCGACGATGACGCCACCCATTTCCTGCATCAGCGGATCGAATTCCTTGCGCTCGAACAGCTTCACCGTCTTGACCGTCTTGTGCATCATGTCGATGGCATCATCCATCGACTGGATCAGGTCCTTGATGTCGCCGCGATCGAAAGGCGTGATGAAGGAGCGCCGCACCGCCAGCAGGACTTCCGCGGTGATGTGGTCGGCCTCATCTTCGAGATCGACGATTTTCTGGCACCAGAGGTCGATATCCCTGCCCTGGAGAAGCTGCTCCAGCGCCTCGGCGCCGCCGACCACGGTGCGCGAATGTCGTTCGAACAGGTCGAAGAAGCGATCTTCGCGCGGCAAAAGCTTGCGGAACCAGCCCAGCATGGTCGATCTCCCAGTTTCATCCACATAGCGCCGCATCGCGCCGCGGGAAACAGGTAGCCGGCTTAAAGGTGTGGATGCAGGGCAATTGTGCATCGCGCTTGCGGTGAGGCGCGATTTCCCCGACCTTGCAGCGAACCACCGGAAAGATCGCATGATCGACAAGCTGGAATTCTTCATCGCGCTCGCCAGGGAGGAGCATTTCGGCCGGGCGGCGGAGGTATGCGGCGTCACCCAGCCGACGCTCTCGGCCGGCATCAAGCAGTTGGAGGGCCAGCTTGGCGTCATGCTGGTTCTGCGCGGCTCACGCTTCCAGGGGCTGACGCCGGAGGGAAAACAGGTGCTGGTGTGGGCACGCCGCATCGTCGGCGACACCAGGACCATGCGCGAGGAAATGCGCGCGGCGCGCCACGGACTTTCGGGCCGTATCCGCATCGCCGCCATCCCGACGGCGCTCGCCATGCTGCCGCGGCTGACGACGCCGTTTCGCGAAAAGCATCCCGGCGTAACCTTTTCGGTGCTGTCGCGGACCTCGATCGAGGTGCTGTCGCTGCTCGGCAATTTCGACATCGATGCCGGCATCACCTATCTCGACAACGAGCCGCTGGGGCGGGTGACTAGCGTGCCGCTCTATGACGAGCGCTATCAATTGATCACCGCGATGGGAAATCCCTATTCCGACCGCGACAAAGTGACATGGGCGGAGCTCTCAAGCCTGCCGCTGTGCCTGTTGACGCCGGACATGCAGAACCGCCGCATCATCGATCAGCATCTGGCCGAAGCCGGCGTGCAGGTGCGGCCGACGCTGGAATCCAATTCGATGATCGTGCTGTTTTCGCACATCCGCACCGGCAAATGGTCGTCGATCATGCCGCTCAACCTTGCGGAAACATTCGGTTTTTCCGAGCCGATCCGGGCCATTCCGATCGTCGAGCCAGACGCCAGCCACACGGTCGGCCTGGTGGCGACACCGCGCGAACCGCACACACCTTTGGTCTCGGCGCTGCTGGACGAGGCAATGGCGCTGGCGGACGATTTCCACGCCAACCGTTCCGCTAGACAGAGTTAGCCGAACGGAGCGATAGAAAATTTCTATCGTGCAACGAAACCGCTTTATTGATTTCAGAGGTTTTCTCTGGTTTCTTAAGCACTTAGCGATAAAGCGGCACGCGCATGTCGTTGTTCCAAAACAGCTTGATGCTTCTGGCCGATATGTATGGGTCGCTACGATAGGGAGGGCGCTGCATGACAATGCAGCCTGCAAGTACCGAGATCACGTCGCGCACGGTCGCGATCATCCAGGAGATGAAGGGCCTCGAAGGCCCGTTGCTGCCGATCCTCCACGGCATCCAGGAAGAGTTCGGCCATGTGCCCAAGGATGCGCTGCCGGTCATCGCCGAGGCGCTGAACATTTCCAGGGCCGAGGTGCACGGCGTCGTCAGCTTTTATCACGATTACCGAAGCCACCCGGCAGGCCGGCATGTGCTGAAGCTCTGCCAGGCGGAATCCTGCCAGTCGATGGGTTCGGACGCCATCGCCGCCAAGCTGAAGCAATTGCTGGGCATCGGCTTCCATGAGACGACCCGCGACGGTTCGGTAACGCTGGAGCCGGTCTATTGTCTCGGCCTGTGCGCCTGTTCGCCCGCCGC
>NZ_RZTF01000144.1:0-10162 GCF_004023175.1 Mesorhizobium sp. M7A.F.Ca.MR.362.00.0.0 | reverse complement strand
CCCGCCGCTATGCTGGATGGCGAGGTGATCGGGCGGCTCAATGACGAGAAGCTCGACGAGATCGTTGCAGAGGTGCGCTCATGATCCCGCGCATCTACATTCCCGGCGATTCCGGTGCGCTGGCGCTTGGCGCCGAAAAGGTCGCCAAGGCGATCGCCGGCGAACTCGCCGAGCGCGGCATCGAAGCCAAGATCGTGCGCAACGGGTCGCGCGGCGCCTATTTCCTCGAACCAATGGTCGAAGTTGCGACAGCGAACGGCCGCGTCGCCTATGGGCCGGTAAAGCCGTCCGACGTCAAAAGCCTGTTCGACGGCGGCTTTCTCACCGGCGGCCATCACAAGCGCTGGCTGGGCTCACCGGACAAGATCCCCTTCTTCGCCAAGCAGACGCGGCTGACCTTCGCGCGCTGCGGCGTCACGGATCCGCTTTCGCTCGAATCCTACAAGAAGCATGGCGGGTTGAACGGACTGACGAACGCGCTGGCGCTGACGCCTGCCGACATCGTCGCCCAGGTTACCGAATCGGGCCTGCGCGGGCGCGGCGGCGCCGGCTTCCCGACCGGCATCAAGTGGAAAACGGTGCTCGATACCGCAGGCGACCGCAAATACATCGTCTGCAACGCCGACGAAGGCGATTCAGGCACCTTCGCCGACCGCATGATCATGGAGGGCGATCCGTTTGTGCTGATCGAAGGCATGACGATCGCCGGCATAGCCACGGGCGCGACCAAGGGCTTTGTCTATGTCCGCTCGGAATATCCGCATGCGGTGGCGGTGATGAACAAGGCCGTCGAGGTCGCCCGCAAGGCCGGCGTTCTTGGCGCCAGCGTGCTGGGTTCACCTTACGCGTTCGACATGGAGATCCGGGTCGGCGCCGGAGCTTATGTCTGCGGGGAGGAGACGGCGCTGCTCGATTCGCTCGAGGGCAAGCGCGGCATGGTGCGCGCAAAGCCGCCGCTGCCGGCGCATAAGGGGCTTTTCGGCAAGCCGACGGTGATCAACAATGTCATCTCGCTGGCCTCGGTGCCTGTCATCATGGACAAGGGTGCGGCCTTCTACAAGGATTTCGGCATGGGCCGCTCGCGCGGCACGATCCCGATCCAGATCGCCGGCAACGTCAAATATGCCGGCCTGTTCGAAGCCGCTTTCGGCATGACGCTGGGCGAAATCATCGACGATATCGGCGGCGGTACGGCCACGGGACGTCCGGTCAAGGCGGTGCAGGTCGGCGGGCCGCTCGGCGCCTATTTCCCGCGCGCGCTGTTCGACACGCCGTTCGATTATGAAGCCTTCGCGGCAAAGGACGGGCTGATCGGCCATGCCGGCATCGTGGTGTTCGACGACACCGCCGATATGCTGAAACAGGCGCGCTTTGCCATGGAGTTCTGCGCCATCGAAAGCTGCGGCAAGTGCACGCCCTGCCGCATCGGCTCGACGCGCGGTGTCGAGACCATCGACAGAATAGTCGCGGGCATCGAGCCGGAGAAGAACCTCGCTCTGGTCACCGACCTCTGCAACACGATGAAGTTCGGTTCGCTCTGCGCGCTGGGCGGCTTCACGCCCTATCCCGTGATGAGCTCGATTACCCATTTCCCCGACGACTTCAAGCCAGCGCCCGTGCGCGTGGCTGCCGAATAGGAGCTGGCAGATGAACATCAAGGCCGACTTCCCCTCCCTCGTCGAAGAGATCGACTACGGAACCCCGCAATCGAAGGCGCAGAAGCAGGTCACGCTGAACGTCGACGGGCGCAGCATCACCGTGCCGGAAGGCACCTCGATCATGCGTGCCGCGATGGAAGGCGGGGTCGAGATCCCGAAGCTTTGCGCCACCGACATGCTGGACTCCTTCGGTTCGTGCCGTGTCTGCCTTGTCGAGATCGAAGGACGCGGCGGCACGCCGGCATCGTGCACGACGCCCGTCGGCGAAGGCATGATCGTGCGCACGCAGACCGAGCGGCTCGATGCCATTCGCCGCGGCGTCATGGAGCTCTACGTCTCCGATCATCCGACCGGCTGGAACGAACAGGCCGGAACCGGCGCGAGCGAGTTCGATGCGGTGGCGAAGTCGATCGGCCTGACCGAGAACCGCTACGGCATCGAAGGCCGCAACCACGTCAAGCCGGAAGGTGGCGTGGCGCCCGGCCATGGCTCGCTGGCGGTCGACTACATCGCCCGCGATGAATCCAACCCCTATTTCACCTATGATGCCTCGCAATGCATCGTCTGCTCGCGCTGCGTGCGGGCCTGCGAAGAGGTGCAGGGCACCTTCGCGCTGACCATCGAGGGACGAGGCTTCGAATCCCGGGTTTCGGCGGGGATGCACGAGGCGTTCATCGATTCGGAATGCGTGTCCTGCGGCGCCTGCGTGCAGGCCTGTCCGACCGATGCGCTGCGCGAGAAGACGGTGCTTGCCAAGGGCCTGCCGGAACGCTCGGCTGTTACCACCTGCGCCTATTGCGGCGTCGGCTGCTCGTTCAAGGCCGAGGTGAAGGGTGACGAAGTCGTTCGCATGATGCCCTATAAGGAGGGGAAGGCGAACCACGGCCATTCCTGCGTCAAGGGCCGTTTCGCCTATGGCTACGCCACCCACAAGGACCGCATCCTGTCGCCGATGATCCGCGAAAAGGTCACCGACCCGTGGCGCGAAGTGAGCTGGGAAGAGGCGATCGCCCATACAGCGAAAGAATTCCGCCGCATCCAGTACCAGTACGGACGCACCGCGATCGGTGGCATCACCTCGTCGCGCTGCACCAACGAGGAAACCTATCTCGTCCAGAAGATGGTGCGGCAGGGTTTCCGCAACAACAATGTCGACACCTGCGCACGCGTCTGCCATTCGCCGACGGGCTACGGGCTCGGCCAGACCTATGGCACCTCGGCCGGCACGCAGGATTTCGATTCCGTCGACTTCACCGACGTCGCCGTCATCATCGGCGCCAATCCGGCTTCCGCTCACCCGGTGTTCGCCTCGCGGCTGAAGAAGCGGCTGCGCCAGGGCGCCAAGCTGATCGTGCTCGATCCGCGCCGCACCGAGATGGTCAAGTCGGCCCATATCGAAGCGGATTATCACCTGCCGCTGAAGCCCGGCACCAATGTGGCCGTGCTGACGGCGCTGGCGCATGTGATCGTCACCGAGGGCCTGTTCGACGAAGCCTTCATCCGCGAACGCTGCGACTGGACGGAGTTCCAGGATTGGGCATCGTTCGTAGCCTTGCCGGAAAACAGCCCCGAAACCGTCGGCAAATTGTCCGGCGTCGATCCAGAGCTGATCCGGGGCGCTGCGCGGCTCTACGCCACCGGCGGCAACGGTGCGATCTATTACGGCCTCGGCGTGACGGAACACAGCCAGGGCTCGACTACTGTGATGGCAATCGCCAATCTCGCCATGGCCACCGGCAATATCGGCCGGCCCGGCGTCGGCGTGAATCCGCTGCGCGGCCAGAACAACGTGCAGGGCTCCTGCGACATGGGCTCCTTCCCGCACGAACTGCCGGGCTATCGCCACATCTCCGGCGAAGCCGTGCGCGATATCTATGAGACCTTGTGGGGCGTGAAGCTGGATGACGAACCCGGCCTGCGTATCCCCAACATGCTCGACGCCGCCGTCGACGGCAGCTTCAAGGGCATCTACATCCAGGGCGAAGACATTCTGCAGTCCGATCCCGACACCAAACATGTCGCCGCCGGCCTTGCCGCGATGGAATGCGTCGTCGTGCATGACCTCTTCCTCAACGAGACGGCGAACTACGCGCATGTCTTCCTGCCGGGCTCGACCTTCCTGGAGAAGGACGGCACCTTCACCAACGCCGAGCGCCGCATCAACATGGTGCGCAAGGTTCTTGAGCCGAAGGCGCGCTACGCCGATTGGGAGGCGACGCAGGAGCTTGCCCGCGCGATCGGGCTGGACTGGAACTATCAGCATCCCTCCGAGATCATGGACGAGATCGCGATGACCACGCCGAGCTTCGCCGGCGTCTCCTTCGAGTTGCTCGACCGTGTCGGATCCGTGCAATGGCCCTGCAACGAGAAGGCGCCGCTCGGCACCCCGATCATGCATATTGACGGGTTCGTGCGCGGCAAGGGCAAGTTCATCCGGACCGAATATGTGGCGACGGACGAAAGGACGGGACCGCGCTTCCCGCTGCTGCTCACCACCGGCCGCATCCTGTCACAGTACAATGTCGGCGCGCAGACCAGGCGCACCGACAACAGCATGTGGCACTCGGAGGACCGGCTGGAGATCCATCCGCACGATGCCGAGAACCGCGGTTTGCGCGACGGCGACTGGGTCCGGCTGACCAGCCGATCGGGCGAGACGACGCTGCGCGCGCTGATCACCGACCGGGTGTCGCCCGGCGTGGTCTACACGACGTTCCATCATCCGGACACGCAGGCCAACGTCATCACCACCGACTTCTCCGACTGGGCGACCAATTGTCCGGAATACAAGGTGACGGCGGTGCAGGTCGGCGCCTCCAACGGACCGTCGGAATGGCAGCGCGACTATGACGAGCAAGCCAAGCAGAGCCGGCGCATCGCGTCTTTGCAGGCGGCGGAGTAGTCTTGAGCCCGCGCCGCAAAGCCACGACGCAGGTATCGCGGCTGGCGCACCGCGCGGTTGGAACGACGGCTGCCGACCGGATGGTGCCGGAGGAGACGCCGGTGGCGTTCTCCTTCGCCGGCACCACGCATGCGGTGATGATGGCAAGCCCGGCCGATTTCGAGGATTTCGCGCTTGGCTTCTCGCTGACCGAAGGCATTGTGGCTGCGCCGGAAGAGATCGAAGCGATCGAGGTCGAGGACCATGGCGCCGGCATCGACATTCAGATCCGCCTGAAGGACCGAGCCGACACACGTTTCGAAGCGCGGCGGCGAAGGCTCGCCGGCCCGGTCGGCTGCGGGCTTTGCGGCATCGAATCGATCGAGGAAGCAATGCGCTCGGTCGATGCGGTTGGTGCCTCAAGCCTTACGCTTGATGCCGACGACATCGCCCGTTCGGTCAAGCTTTTGTCCAAAGTGCAGCCGCTGCACACCGAGACCGGAGCGGTACACGCCGCCGGTTTCTATATGCCTGGCAAGGGCATCGTCATGGCGCGCGAAGATGTCGGCCGTCACAATGCGCTCGACAAGCTGGCCGGTGCGCTGGCCAAGGCCGGCATCGATGGCGCATCCGGTGCCGTCGTGGTGACATCCAGGGTGTCGGTCGAAATGGTGCAGAAGACGGCTTCTATCGGCTCGGCCTTCATCATCGCCGTCTCGGCGCCGACCGCCCTTGCCATCCGCACGGCGCAAGAGGCTGGCATGACGCTGGTGGCGCTGGTTCGCGGCGACGATTTTGATATTTTCACCCACCCCGACCGGGTGGTTTGCGGAGTTGCCAAGCATGTCGCATGACGAAGAACACATTATGAGCACCGCCGAGAAGCTGGTGCGCATGGCAAACCAGATCGCCGATTTCTTCCATTCCAAGCCGCGCGAGGAAGGCATTGCCGGCGTCGCCGAGCACATCAACAAGTTCTGGGAGCCGAGGATGCGGCGGCAGTTCTTCGAAATGCTGGACGACGGCACCGGGAACTTCAACGAGTTGGTGGTGGCCGCCTCCGCCAGGATCAGGCGGCCGATCACGCCGGCTGCGGCCGACCTCAAACTCGGACTCGAGCCCTCCCCTGCCGACGTCGCCGCCTCGCAGGAATAATCGCCAAGCCGCGCCGGCTTACATTCGCCAGCGCTAAAGTTTAAGCTGCCGCATCCGCGCTGTTCTGCTATGGTTTGACGACCAGAAATCGTCAGGCCGGGGTGGAAATCTCGTGAGGCCGATCGAGACGCGATACGCCCGTAGCGGCGATATGAGGATCGCCTATCAGGTGGTCGGGCAGGGATCGCTCGATCTGGTCTTCGTGCCGGGCTTCATTTCCAACCTCGACCTGCACTGGGAAGACGAGGGCTATACCAGGCTCTTGAAGCGGCTTTCGGCATTCTCGCGGCTGATCCTGTTCGACAAGCGCGGCACGGGTCTGTCCGACCGCGTCGACGCGCATAACCTGCCCAGTCTCGAAACGCGGATGGACGATGTGCGCGCGATTATGGACGCTGCCGGCAGCGGCCGTGCAGCCCTGCTCGGCTCCTCCGAAGGCGCGCCGATGGCGATGCTGTTCGCCGCCACCTATCCGGAGCGGACGCGGGCGCTGGCGCTCTATGGCGGCTATGCGCATTTCCACAAATGGGTGATGTCACCCGAACGCCTCGACGCTTTCATCGAGATGGCGGAGACAGCCTGGGGCACCGGCGCCACTCTGCCCCATTTCGCGCCGAGCCGGGTCGACGACGCGCATTTCGCCCAGTGGTGGGCACGTTTCGAACGATTGTCGGCGAGCCCGACGGCGGCGGCGGCGCTGGCGCGCATGAACGCCGACGTCGACATCCGCCACATCCTGAACGTGATCAGCGCGCCGACGCTTGTGATTCATCGCCGCAACGATGCGCGGGTCGACCCCGATGCCAGCCGCTTCCTTGCACAGAAGATTCCCGGCGCCCGGCTGGTCGAGATTGCCGGACGCGACCATCCGATCTGGACCGGCGATGTCGATGGGGTGGCCGACCTGATAGAGGAATTCCTGACCGGCGAGCGCGCCGTAGGCGAAGTGGACCGCGTGCTGGCGGCACTTTTGGTGACACGCATCTACGATACGGCGCGGCTCGGCGACCGCATGTGGAGCGAACGCAGCCAACGCTTCCAGGAAACCTGGCGGCTGCTGGTCGGACGCCATGGTGGGCGCTCTGTGGGCCTGCATGGCGAGTTGATGATTTCGCGCTTCGACGGCCCGGCACGCGCCATACGCTGCGCGGCAGCCCTGCGCGAGGCGGCGCAGGAAATCGGCGTGGCAAGCGCGCAAGGGGCGCATGTCGGCGAGATCGAAATGCGCGGTCCGCCCGTCGGGATGACGGCGCGGGTGGCGATGCAACTGGCCGCCCATGCCGGCCGCGGCGACATTATCGCGTCGCGTCTGATCGCCGATCTGGCGGCTGGGTCGGGCCTGCATTTCACCGACGCCGGGCGCATCAGCGTCGACGAGTTGGAGGAGCCGCTGGCGCTGGTCCATGCGACGTCCGAACAGCATCTGGAACCCGCCTGCCGGCCCAAACCCAGGGTTGCCGAGCCGGCCGCATTGACGGCGCGCGAAAGCGAGGTGGTGAGCCTCGTCGCCGACGGCAAGAGCAATGCCGCGATCGCCGCCGAATTGAGGCTGAGCGAACACACGGTCAAGCGCCATGTCGCCAACATACTGCTCAAGCTGGACCTGCCGTCGCGGGCGGCGGCGGCGGCGTTTTCGGCCAGGCACCCTGGCCCGCACGGGCCATGAGAGCCATGGCGCTTTCGGGCGAAGCGGCCAGGGGCGGGTCAGCGCTATCAATTCTCTCCATGCAGGCCAGGCGGATGTCGTCGGGAAAGGTGCTGCGAACGGAGGAGGAAATGCTGACGTCGAACCAAACACTCAAATCGCTTGCGATAGCGGCAGGGCGCCAGCGATGAGGAGATCAAGGAGGCGGTGGCGATGTCCGCGATCGTGCGCCACTGGCCGACGATGCTCAACGGCAGCCAGGTCGATCTGACGACCTTCAAGGAGCAGGCCGACGACGTGTTCGCGGCCGTCAAGGCGAAGTCGCAGTAACAACCACTGCCCGGCGACGAGCGCCGGGCAGCCCTTCGACCATCAACCGCCCGGTCGCAAGACGGGCCAATGGAGGATGACATGCTGACCAAGACCCAAACAGTGGATGGCGCATCGATCAAGAAGGCCATCGAAACCCGTGACGGCAAGATGCTGTCGAGCTTTTATGCCGACGACGCGCTGGTGCGGGTGATCGACCGCAACAACCCGCCGAGCAAGCCGCGCGAGATCCGCGGACGCGCGGCGATCACCACATTCTGGGACGACATCTGCAGCCGGGCGATGACCCACAAGGTCGATACCACCATCGCCGACGGCGACAGTCTCGCCTTCACCCAGGCCTGCGCCTATCCGGACGGCACCAAGGTGTTCTGCGCGGCGATGCTGGAGCTGAAGGACGGGCGGATCGCAAGGCAGACCGTCGTGCAGGCCTGGGACGAGTAGACCAACAGCCGGTGGATCAACCGCGGCCTAGGCCGCAAACCTGGAGGAGAAGACGATGTTCAGCGCCAGATGGCAGATCGACGCCAAGTTCGGACACAAGCAGACCGTGCTCGACCTGTTGAAGAAATGGGAACGCGAGATCGGCTCGCAGGTCGGCATCGACGAGCTGGAATTCCAGATCATGACCGGTTCGATCGGCGCGCGGGAGGCGACGGTCGAGTCCCATCACCAGGTCGAAAGCCTGGCCCAGCTGGAGGCGTTCTTCGCCAAGATCGGCAAGATCGACGCGCATGCCAAATGGGGCAAGGAGATCGAGCCCTATGTCGTGTCGGGCACCAGCCTGTGGAATATTTATCGCATTGTGGAGTAGTGATTCTTCTCCTCGTTTCACGGGGAGAAGATGCCGGCAGGCAGATGAGGGGCGGAGCCGGCTTTGCCAGGGACGGTGCTGCCCCTCATCCGGCCCTTCGGGCCCCCTTCTCCCCGTAAAAAGGGGAGAAGGGAAGGCTAGCTGTGAGCCACCATCACATGGCGCACGGCGGTGTAGTCTTCCAGCGCGTAGAGCGACATGTCCTTGCCGTAGCCGGACTGTTTCAGCCCGCCATGCGGCATCTCGTTGGTCAGCATGAAATGCGTGTTGATCCAGGTGCAGCCATATTGCAGGCGGGCGGCCGTCGCCATGGCGCGCGAGACATCCTTGGTCCATACCGATGACGCCAGGCCGTAGTCGCTGTCATTGGCCCAGTTCACCGCCTCGTCGACCTCCGAAAAACGAGTAACCGAGACGACCGGGCCGAACACTTCGCGGCGCACGATCTCGTCTTCCTGCAGCGCGCCGGCAACCACGGTCGGCTGGTAGTAGAAGCCGGAACCCTCGCCCGGCTTGCCGCCGGTGGTGATCTCGATGTGCTTCAGTTCCGAGGCCCGCTCGACGAAGCTCGACACGCGGTCGCGCTGGCGGCGGGAGATGAGCGGGCCGATCTCGTTTTCAGTGTCGTCGGGACGGTTGTACTTGATGGTCGAGGCGGCCGAGGACAGATCGGCGACGAGCTTGTCGTAGATCTTCTTGCCGGCGTAGATGCGGCAGGCGGCGGTGCAGTCCTGGCCGGCATTGTAATAACCGAAGGCGCGCAGGCCGTTGACCACGGCACCGAGGTCGGCGTCATCGAAGACGATGACCGGCGCCTTGCCGCCGAGTTCGAGATGCGTGCGCTTGACCGACTTGGCGGCGGCCTGCAGCACCTTCTTGCCGGTGGCGACATCACCGGTGATCGAGATCATGTTGACCTTGGGATGGTTGATCAGCGTGTTGCCGACGCTGTCGCCGCGGCCGAGCACGACGTTGACCACGCCCACCGGCAGAATATCGGCGAGGATTTTCGCCAGCTTCAGCGCCGTCAGCGGTGTCTGCTCGGATGGTTTGAAGACGACGGTATTGCCGCCGGCGATCGCCGGCGCCAGCTTCCAGGCCATCATCATCAGCGGGTAGTTCCACGGCGCGATGGAGGCGACGATGCCGATGGCATCGCGGCGGACCATCGAAGTATGGCCGGGAATGTATTCGCCGGCCACGACGCCCGGCATCGAACGGACGGCGCCGGCGAAGAAGCGGTAGCAGTCGACGATCGCCGGGATTTCGTCATTGAGCACAGCGTTGATCGGCTTGCCGCAGTTGAGCGCCTCGAGCGTGGCGAACTCCTTCGCGTCGGCTTCGATGCGGTCGGCGATCTTCAGCAAATAGCCGGAGCGCTGCGCCGGCGTGGTGCGCGACCACAAGACGAACGCCTGTTCGGCGGCGGTGACCGCCGCCTCGATCTGCACCTGGCTGGCCTCGGGCAGGTTGAGGATGGTCGCCCCGGTCTTTGGATTGAGGATCGGCTCCTCGGTCTCGGTGCCCTTCTCGAATTTCGAGCCGATCAGCATCTGGGTGTCCATTGGATTCTCCCTTAACAGGAGCGAGTAGCGAGTAGCTGAAAGCGAGCAGGGTTGACCGTCGATGATCCCTACTCGCTGTTCGCTACTCCCTATTCGCTGTTTTTCATTTCCCAC
>NZ_RZTF01000143.1:4849-14412 GCF_004023175.1 Mesorhizobium sp. M7A.F.Ca.MR.362.00.0.0 | reverse complement strand
GCCAAGCAGTTGCGCCTGAAGCGGAAGAAGGGCCGGTTGCAGCAGGAGCCGCCCGCCACACCTTGGCGCGGCAGATCGGCCGCGCGCAAGCCTCAAGCAGCATCGGCGCCTTTGGTGTTTTCGCAGGCCATCGCCTGTCCGCAAACGACCGGCGACATGATGCTCGAAATCACCGTCAGGATCGGCGTTCCGCCGGTCCGGCGCCGCATCGAGATGGAGATCAATGACGGTGGCGAGCATATTGCCCGCCTGCGCGCCATGGCCATCAGCCGGTCCGGCAGGGAACGCGTGCTGCATTTTCGCGGTAAGGTGACTCTCGACGGCGCCCGAGTTGCCTTGACGCTCGAGGCGCGACCATCGCGACAGTTTCGCGAGTGGAACGACGCGGCCACGGTGGCCGCCTATGGCGCCTTGCCTTTCCAGTTGCTGTCGGCGGATTTCTCACCGGTCGGCTGAACAGCGAATATCCATGCGGCAATTATCGGGGTTCCGGGGCGATTAGCCTCAAGGACGGGAAATAGGTCCGGTAGCGGCCGACATCACGGGTCAGAAGCGGAAGCTTGGCGACGGCGGCATGTGCGCCGATGAAGAAGTCAGGCAAGACGCCGGTCCTCGATCCTCCTGATCGGCGGTATTGCGTGAATACCTTTCCAGCAAGGAAAAGGGCGGCTCTTGGCATCGGAGCCATTTCGAGACCGGCCGCATCCAGAAATGCCTCAAGATCCTCGATTCTGATGTAGCGAACGGCAAGTTCTGCATAGACCGCATCATTGATCAACAATGGCCCATCGAGGCTTGCCGCCTCGAGTTGCGCGATCGACCAGCCCGCCCAATTGGGATCGTCCGTAACAAGGTCGAGCAGAACGTTGGTGTCGACGAACGTCACGCTCCGCCACGCGTCAGCGCCATGATAGCCTCGGTCGTGAGCCCCTCGCCGGCATGGCCGCGCAGATTGGCGAAGCGGCTCGCAGGCGGCTTTCTGTCAACCCGAGCCAACACCACGCTGCCATCGGCGGCGCGCCGGAAATCGACTCTGCTGCCCGGGACGATCCCCAGGAGGTCGCGGACGGGTTTGGGAATGGTCACTTGTCCCTTTGCCGTGACGGTGGTGGCCATCTTCACTCCTTGGTAATACCATATTCCGACAAGGTATTACCTCATCGGTCGATTTTCAAGGCTTGAAGCATCGTGTCTCGACCGAACCGCCAGAGTCCGTTCAAACTCCGTAGCGTTCGGTGCGAATGATTTCCGCTGCAACGCCGGCATCGATCAGCGCTTGGGCGGCCGCGGAAACGAAGGCGTTGGAGCCGCAGATGAAGGCGATGCCAGGCGGCTCCGGCAGCCGCGTCATGGCTTGAACCATCATCGCGACGTCTACCCGCCGCGCATAGTCGGCTGGACGGCGTGCGGCTTCGCGCGTCAGTGTCAGCATCAGGTCGAAGCCGTCCTGGCGTTCGTCGAGGGCGATCAACTCGTGACGAAAGATCACTTCGTCCCAGACCCGGACCGAAAAGACCAGGACGACGGGCACCGCTGAATTACGCGCGGCGCGGTGGCGGAGCATCGACATCAAGGGCACGACGCCCGAACCGCCGCCGACCAGAACAAGCGGTCCACTCTCATCCTCCGGCCAGACGAAATGCCCGCCAAGCGGCCCGCGCAGTTCGATTTCATCGCCCACTGCCGCGACCTCGTGGAAGAAGGGCGAGACCTCGCCATCGTCGAGTTTTTCGATCGCCAGTTCGATTGCGCCGCTCGTTTCGGGCGCGGAGGCGATGGAATAGGAGCGGCGCGCCTGATAGCCGTCCGGCGCCGTCAGCCTGACGTCGACATGCTGCCCGGCGCGATAGGCGAAGGGCCGAGAAGGCTGGAAAAAGAAGCTGGTGACACGCGGCGTGCGCTTTTCGATGCGGACGATGCCGGCTGTTTGCCAGGGCGACTGCACTGCCGCCGCATCGCTCATGGATCGTCCGTGTAGCGCTGCTCGCGCCATGGGTCGCCATAGATATGGTAGCCGCGCAATTCCCAGAAACCGGGCTCGTCTCGCGTGGTGAATTGCAGGCCGTTCAACCATTTGGCCGACTTCCAGAAATAAAGATGCGGCACCAGCAGCCTTGCCGGGCCGCCATGGTCCGGTGTGATCGGCTTGCCTTCGTAGAGCAGCGCCACCATGGCCTTGCCGGCGGTGAGGTCCTTGACCGGCACGTTGGTGGTGTAGCCGTCGAACGCGTGCGCCAGCATGAAGCCGGTCGGCGGCTCCACACCCGCATCGGCAAGGATATCGTCGACCAGCACGCCCTGCCACGGCGTGTCGAACTTGGTCCATGCTGTCACGCAATGGATATCGCGTGTCATCTTGGTCATCGGCAGCGCGTTGAACTCGGTCCAGTTCCATTTCTTGATCGGGCGTGGCCCATGTTTCAGCGTGAAAGACCAATCCTCGGTACGCACGCGCGGCGTCGGACCGGCCGACAGCACCGGGAAACCCTGTTCCAGATATTGGCCTGGCGGGATGCGGGCATCGCCATCGTCTGGCGGGCGCCGTCCTGAAGAGAAACCTCGGGTGACCATAGCGGCAATCCCCATGCAATCAGGCCACTATCGGCCTGACGCAATGTTCTCGAAGATGTCGTGACGGGCAACCTAAATCTTGCGGGGCGGAGACCGGCGGGACCGTCACCGATGGACCTGCCGGTCCCATGTTCACGTCAACGCCAGTTCTCAGCCACTGGCAAAAGGCACCGCGATGTACATTTGAGCGTCGCCACGCTCGACCAGCAAGAGCACCGATTTCCTGCCGGACTTGCCGGCCAAGGCGATCGCCTGCGTTACCTGCCTGGCATTCTTGACCGGCACCTGATTGACGGCAACGATGATGTCGCCGGCCTGAATTCCGGAAGCGGCGGCCGCTTTGTCGGGGTTGACGCTGGCAACCACCGCGCCGTGCTGCTTGCCGGCTAGGTTCATCTGCTGGCGAATGTCGGGCGTTATATCCATCAAACCGAGTCCTATCGCGGGAGCGCGCCCGGCGCTCGGCGCGTCGGACCCGTCGTCCAGCGACGCGGTCTTCGCATCGGCGCTGTTTTGGCCGACATCGACGGAAATCCGCATCGGCTTGCCCTTGCGCCAGACATCGACCGTTTCCCTGGCGCCCGGCGCGACATCGGCGACCGCCCGCGACAGGTCCTTGGGATCCTTCACGTCCTGCCCGGCAAAGCTGGTGATGACGTCACCCGTCTCGATGCCGGCCCTTGCCGCCGGCGAACCGTCGTTGACCTCTGAAACCAGCGCGCCGCCGGAATGGTCGAGCCCGATGGCGCTCGCGACATCCGGTGTCACCTCCTGGATCTGAACGCCGAGATAGCCGTACTGGATGGAGCCGCCCTTCATCAACTTGGCGACCACCTTCTGGGCCTGATCCGATGGAATGGCAAAGCCGACGCCGACGCTGCCGCCATTGGGTGAATAGATTGCCGTGTTGATGCCGACGACATTGCCGGCGATATCCACCAGCGGGCCACCGGAATTGCCGTGGTTGATCGGCGCGTCGATCTGGATGAAATCGTCGAACGGGCCGCTATGCAGGTCACGGCCGCGCGCCGAGACGATACCTGCCGTGACGGTGGTGCCGATGCCGAACGGGTTGCCGAAGGCCAGCACCTGGTCGCCTGGCATGAGCTTGTCGGAATCACCCCATTTGACGGTCGGCAGGGGTTTGTCCGACTTAATCTTGAGTACGGCGAGATCGTTCTTGGCATCGCGGCCGACAAGCTTGGCCGGAAGTTCGGTGCCGTCGTCGAGCGTCACCTTGATCGAAGAGGCACCATCGATGACGTGATTGTTGGTGACGACGGTGCCATCCGCGCCGACGATGAAGCCGGAACCCAGCGCCTCGGCGCGCTGCGGTTGCTGTTGTGGCGGCGTCTTGGGCGTCGGCATGCCCTGGTCACCGAAGAACTGGCGGAAATAGTCATCGAAGGGCGAGCCGCCGTCGAAAGGAGATGCATCGCTCATCGTTTCAGGTTGTGCCTTCATGACGGTGGTGACCGTCACCACCGCCGGCTTGTCGGCGGCAACGATGGGTGCGAACGAGCCATTGGGCGCGGTGATGCCGGCGACAGGCGTCTGGGTTGTCGGAATGGTGTTGCCCTCGCCTTGGGCGAAAGACATGACGAAGGGGGATATGATCAGCGCAGCGCCCAGCAAGGCCGCGACGCGATGCCTACGAAGGATATCTGACATGGTCGTTTGTCCGGGCGAGAGTTGATCCAGCGCCGTGGCCTCTCCCGTGCGGGGAAATCGGTCATCGGCGTGTCGAGGTCGCAATTGCCCGTCTCGCCTACATGGCAGCCAACCGGATCGACGGCCTTGCATCTAGGGCGCGGATTGGCCCGATTTAGGGTTTTAGGGCGACCTTACGAAGATTTAATATCCGCACGGCGGCAGGGCCGCAAAGTCGTCGGGCGGCACCTTGCTGTCTCGCTGGAGCCTCAGCCACCGGCGCTTCGCTCGAGATAGGCCGTGGCAATCTCGCGCATGCGCTTGCCGTCGAAGCTCGGTCCGTGTCCACCATGACCGATGCGGATCGGCAGGTCGAGCAGACGCCGCATCGTGCTGATATAGGCGGCTCGGTCGGAATCCGGCAGGTCGTCGATCAGCATGGCGTCGTAGATGGCATCGCCGCTGAAGAACAGGCCGTCGACCTCGTCGAACAGCGCGATCGAATCCGGTGAATGGCCCGGCAAATGCAGCACGCGAAATTGCCGGTCGCCAAGATCGACGACATCGCCCTCGTCCAGGGTTCGCGTCAACGGCGCGGGCGGGATCCTGTAGTCGGCCGACTTCCATCCAGGCGCCGGCGGTTTCGAGACGGCACCCTCGAGGTCATGAAACATGTAGGCGTAGGTCGCGGCCTCATCCATGGTCTCGAACCGAGCCGCGCTCATCCTTGGCCCTGCCCGCAACGGGAATTCATGCAGCGAGCCGACGTGGTCGAGATGGATGTGGGTGGCAACGACCAGCAGCGGCTTGCCCTCCGCCGTCTCGATCTGCGGCGCCAGCGGACAGATGCCCATGCCGGTGTCGACCAGCAAATCGGCATCGCGACCGCGCAGATGCCAGATATTGGCCCGAACATAGGCATGGACGAAGGGCTCGGTCAGCATCGTCGTCTTGTCGTCGACGACGCTCCTGCTGAACCAGTCGGGCATCACCTGTGAGCCTGACATCAAGTTTGAGCCGGGCATCAGACGAAGGGCTTCCCGACCTTGTACTTTTCCGGCACCAGCCGCTTGAGATAAGCCATGCCGGCATCCGACAGCTGATTGACATCGGGCTTCATGAAATCGTCCGGCATGTGGCGTGTCTTGCCGGCGACGTTCTTGAGCGGCACTTTCTTCAGCACCGTTCTGGTGCCGTCATATTGCAGCGCCACCGAGCCGCCGCCCTGTTCGGCGACCGTGACGGCGAAAGCGCCGGCATCGAACGCCTCCTGCGCGTCGACCGCGCTGATGGCGCCGATATAGCCGCGCGGCATGTAGCCGAGCGCATCGACGCGGGCCCGCTTGCCCGGCAGGCCTTCCGCCAACGCGCGCTCAAGTGCGGCCGGCAGGTCGCTGCCCGACAGCTTGACGTTGCCGTGCGCGTCGCGCTCAAGCTTGTCCGGCGGCACCAGGCTTTCGACCAGTGCCTTGCCGTCGGCGGTGCTGACCCCTTCCGAAACGGCGACGATGCAGCGCTTGTGGCGATCGAGCGTGGCGCGGACGTCGTCGATGAAGCCGGCGGCCGAGAATGGGCGCTCGGGCACGTAGACGAGGTGCGGGCCGCTGTCGGGGTCGAGCTGCCAGGCAGTGGCAGCCGCGGTCAGGAAGCCGGCATGCCGGCCCATGACGATGCCGACATAGATGCCGGGCAGCGCACGAAAATCGAGATCGACGGACAGGAAGGCGCCGGCGACGAACTCGGCCGCCGAAATGAAGCCCGGCGTGTGGTCGTTTTCCTCGAGATCATTGTCGATGGTTTTTGGCGCATGGACGAAGGCAATTGAGCCGCCGGCGGCATCGGTCAGGATCTGCTGGGTACCCGACGTGTCGTTGCCGCCGATATAGATGAAGGCGTCGGCGCCGGCCTTCTTCAGGCCGTTGAGGATGACATCGCAATAGGCGGCGTCGGGCTTGTCGCGGGTCGAGCCGAGGGCGGCGCTCGGCGTGCCGGCAATCAGCCGCAGCCGGTCCTCGGGGATGGCGGAAAGGTCGACATAATTGCCGTCACGGATGCCGCGCACACCATGGATTGAGCCCAGCACCTTGGCACCTGGATGCCGCTTGCGGATCTCCAGTGTCGCCCCGACAACCGTCTGGTTGATGACGGCGGTTGGGCCGCCGCCCTGCGCGATGACAAACGTTCCAGCCATGCTTGATTTCTCCCGGCGCGATGGTTTTCAAGGCACCTTGGCCTGTCTTGCTGCATCGCGCAACGGGAGTTTCGAGCGACGCCAACACGCCGCATAAGCGTCAGACGACGACGACCGGATTTTTCTTGGAGACGCGGCTGTAGAGGTCGATGATGTCCTGGTTGATCAGGCGCACGCAGCCCGACGACATCGCCTGGCCGATGCTCCACCATTCGGGCGAGCCGTGGATGCGATAGCCGGTGTCCTTGCCGTCCTGGTAGATGTAGAGGGCACGCGCGCCGAGCGGATTGGTGAGGCCGCCGGGCTGTCCGGCTTGCCACTTCACCAGTTCAGGCTTGCGGGCGATCATCTCCGGCGGCGGCGTCCAGGTCGGCCATTCCCTGCCGTACTGGATGTTGGCGCGGCCGGACCAGCGGAAACCATCCTTGCCGATGCCGACGCCGTAGCGAATGGCGTCGCCACCCGGCTGGACGAGATAGAGCATGCGCTCCTTGAGATGGACGACGATGGTGCCGGGCGCCTCGCCTGTCGTGTCGACGACGATCTGGCGGCGGAATTCCGGCTTGACCTTCAGATATGGCACTTCCGGCACGTTGAAGCCGCCGTCGGTCAGCCCGGCATACATGACGCCGGGGCTGGTGATGTTCTTGTCGACGCTGATGCTTGGCCGGATCGGCCGCACGGAACCCGTGGTGACGTCGTCGAGCTCGAGCGCCGGCAGACCCAAGCCCGAGGTCGAGCAACCGGCGGCGCTCAGCAGCGCGAGCGCCCCTGCCCCGGACAGGATGGCGCGGCGGGAAAGATGATGATCGGTTTCGATTGCGTCGCCATTTCGCGGCGGCGTCAGACCTTGCGGCAACTCACGCATATACCCAGACCCTACGCTGTCGGCGGGAAGCACGGTCCGGCCGGATAGCGGGCATTTTCATCATTCATGGTTGATAAAGCGTAAAGACGTTGCACAGCTTGCATTTGCGCATGGCCTTGACGATGTCCGACCTTCTTGCCTGGGCTTGAACGAAGGCTGCTGCACAAAAAGACCTCGGTCGGGTCATATTCCCGGCGCCGGCGTTTCCTACTCCTCAAACCATCAGCGAGGGGCCTCCATGTGCAAGATCTTAAAAACCGACATCAAGCTTTTTGCCGCTGCCATTGTCGCGGCGGCAACCGTTCTCGGTGCCAATGTCAGCCTGGCCGATATCGTGAGCACGCTGAGCGGCGCGAACTGACACCGATCTGCCGCTGGCGCAGTCAGGGAAATCGCCTCTTTACATTCTCCTGGGCCTAAGGATTTATCCTCTTCTTTAAGCTCAAGGGAGACGAGCATGTCCTTCGAAAACTGGGCCGCCTTCGCCGCCGCGTCGACGATCCTCCTCATCATTCCGGGTCCGACCATCCTTCTCGTCGTGTCCTACGCGCTGGGCCAGGGCTGGCGTACCGCTCTGCCGATGGCAATCGGCGTGGCGCTGGGCGACTTCACCGCGATGACCTTGTCGATGCTGGGTATCGGCGCGCTGCTGGCAGCTTCGGCTGGTGTCTTCACCATCCTGAAGCTGATCGGCGCCGGCTATCTGATCTATCTCGGCGTGAAACTGTTTCGCGCCGGCGGCGCGCTGAAAGCCGAACCGCGCACCGACGCGGTCTCCTCGGCCAAGATGATGGCGCACGCCTGGCTGGTCACCGCGCTCAACCCGAAAAGCATCACCTTCTTCGTCGCCTTTCTGCCGCAGTTCCTCGACCGGCACGCCGATTTCTGGACGCAGATGCTGATCTTCGAGACGACCTTCCTGGCGCTCGCCTTCGCCAATGCCTTTGGCTATGCGCTGATCGCCTCACGCGCACGCAACGTGGTGCGCAATCCCAAGGCGATCCGCATCTTCAACCGCACCGGCGGCACGCTGCTGGTCGGCGCCGGCATCGCCACGGTGGCGATGCGCTCCAGCAATTAGGCTCTCTGTCTGACCATGACCCCGAAACTGTTTTTCGGGATCATGGTCAGCCTTACCATTTGACGCTGAACCCCAGATTGCCTTCGAGGATCCGACGCTCGTCGCCGCCGAGATTGGTGGTGTAGTCGCCGGTGGCGAAGATGCTGACCTTGTCCGTCACCTTGGCGATCACACCGCCGCCGAACTCGAACGAGGTCGATCTGCCCTCGGTGGAGATATCGGTGGTGTCGAAATTGACATGGCTCGTGCCGCCGAAATCGTGCCAGATGTTGGCCTTGAGGTACGGCTGCAGCGCCATGCCATTGATCGTTGTTTCGCCTTGCAGCCGTGCGCCGAGCCGGCCGGTCACGTTGCCGTCGGTATCGAAGGAAACCGAAGCAAAGCGGTCCGATGCATCGTCGAGCGACAGTTGCTGCCAGACCAGTTGCGCCTGCGGTTCAAGCGTCCAGCCTTGCCCCAGCGCGATGGGATAGCCGCCTTCCAGCGAAGCGGTGACACCGGTCCCGCCGACGTCGATGCCGATGCCGCGCGACGATGTTGCGTCTCCGCCGAAGAAGGTGGCCATGAGGACGCCGTCCAGGTACCAGCCACCCTGACCGATCCGGGTCCAGTAGCCGCCGACGCTGGTGCCGTTGATATCCATGCTGCCGACGGACAGATTGTCCCAGCCCAGCGCCTGGCCGCGCACGTCGCCATTCATGCTGGCATAGGCGACGAACAGGCCGGCGCGATCGGTCTGGCCCGACGCGGTTTCGCGGCCGAACAGATCGAAGCCCGCCTGGAGGCCGAACAGGGTGCCGTCGAAGGACGGCGATACCGTTCCTGAATACGCCATCTTGCTGTCCTGGCCGAAGATGCGGCCCCAGACCGGCGACAGCTCGGTGTTCGACAACAGGCTCTGCTCGCCGCGCCGTTCGTGGAAGGTGCCGAGCGTCGTCATCGCCAGATGTTCGGCGACCGGGGGCAAGGCGGAATAGACCGGAACCTCGATGCGATAGAGCAGGATCTCCTCGCCCGCCGCCGGTGTCGGCAGGTCAGGCACATCCGTTGGCACAACCGGCGGCGGCGGGGGCGGATCCGCAACTGGTGCCGGCGGTGGTGCCGGCGGCGGCTCGGGCTCCGGATCGGCGGCCTGCACCGGCGGTGTCGGATCGACCGGCGGGTTGTTGATGTCGCCCTCGGTCGGAGGCGGCGTCGGCGGC
>NZ_RZTF01000143.1:0-4842 GCF_004023175.1 Mesorhizobium sp. M7A.F.Ca.MR.362.00.0.0 | reverse complement strand
GCGTCGGCGGCAGCTCGGAAGGCGGCGGCGGCGGTTCGGCCGCCGGCGGCTCTGGTTCCGGCGGCGCAGTAGGTTCCAGCGCCGGCGGGGCGGCGGCCGGAGGGGCCGGCGTGTTCAGCGTCGAGCGCAGGTACCAGTTCTCCTCGCTGCCGGCGCTGACGCCGCCCTTGAACAGATAATATTCAAAGGCACCGGCGGCGACCGGGGCGTCGAGCGCGAATGTCGTGGCGCCCGAGGTGGCGCCGTTGATTGCCTGGACGACCATGATGCCGTCCTGCGTGGTCGCAGCCCCCGCGCCGCCGAGATTGACCACGGAGATCCCGGTCGAACCGGAAGCCGTTCCGCTCGACAGGACCAACTTGTCGGATGCGGAGGAATCGTCACCGAGCTCGGTCTGGATAAGCAGCAGGCCACCCAGGCCGACATAGTTGCCCGAAATCGTCAGGCTGTCGGTGGCACCGGTGCTGCCATTGGTCAGGTCGATGCGGCCGGCATTGGTGACCTGCGCCAGCTGGCCCGCCGTAAAGGCCTGGATCGCCGTGTTGAAGCCGCCGCCATAAAGCGTGCTCGCGGCATCGACACTGAGCGAACCTGTGCCGGTGCCGCTATCGCCGAGCACCAGATTGCTGTCCATCGTCAGCTCGGTGTCGTTGGTGGCGTCGATGCTCTCCCAGTTCTGGAGCCGGCTGACCCCATCCAGTTTGACGTTGTCCAGGGTCAGCGCATCGGTGCCGAGGCCGCCTGATATGGCATTCGTGGCACCGAGATTGGCGTTGGTGAGGTTGCTGAGCCTGGCGGTGTCGTTGTCGCCGCCGAGATCGACGTTGCCATAGATGATGCCACCACCGTTCCAGACGAAATCGTCGGCGCCAAAACTCATCAGTATATCGCCACCGACCGTGCCCCCGGTGACCGTGACGCTGTCATTGCCGCCGCTGACGCTGATGTTGCCGCCGATGGTGCCGCCCGACAGGATGATCGTGTCCTTGTCGAAGCCGGTGACGAGGTTGCGGTCGATGGTGCCGCCCGACATGTTGAAATAGTTCTGGTCGAGCTTCATGTTGACGCGGCCGATGCGGCCGCCGGTCATCACGGCGTGGTCGCCATCGTCGAAGAAATCGACGATGCGGCCGCCGGTCATGGTGAAGGTGTCGAGGCCGTCGCCCTGGTTGAGCGAGCCGATCTGGCCGCCGCTCATGTTGAAGTCGTCGATGCCGGCGCCCTGCTGGACATTGCCGGCGACGGTCCCCGCGCCAATGGTGAAAAAATCCGTGCCGCCACCCTGATCGACGGTGCCGGTGATGGTGCCGGACTGCATGTCGATGCGGTCCGTGCCGACACCAAAGGTAACGTTGCCTGATATCTGCCCGGTGCCGCCGGCGGGAAAATTCAGCGTGTTATCGCCATCGGCATCGGTGAGGCTGCCGCCCGAGTCGCCGCTATCGCAGGTGTAGACGGTATTTCCGGCGATTGGGCCCAGCACGCATGCGGCAAACGCAGCTGAATTGGGCAGCAACGCAAAGGCCGTAGTTGAGAGGATGCTAATAAGCCAAGGGTGTAGCGGATGCGGCTTTCGCCGTGGCGAAGCAACTGTCACCTGCGCATCCTCCGAACGACTGTTCGGAAGCGAGTTCTTCATATGCCACATCGCGTCCCCTCTCGATTCGCGATTTCCAGCCCCCGCCAGTCGCCGTAATGAAGACACAATTCATTCGATTTTACAAAGCCTAATCTGCCCCGCATGGTTGCTAAACTGCAAAGACTACTGAAATGATCTGGCGTAGCGCGCGGTTGGCGTGTCCGTGGCCCATGCTTTAGGATCGGTTTGGGCCGAAGGATCGAGGCCCTGTCACGGATCGATGAAAGGACATCGCATGGCAACCAGGGACGCATTCGGCCTGACGCTTTCGGGTGCAACGGAGGCGGGGTTCGCCCCCTACAGCCAGGCAGTGCGCGAACTGCAGTGCTTCATCGGCGATCCCGTGGCGTCCATCGACCACGCCATCGCGGAAGATCCCGGCTTCGTCATGGCGCATGTCTTCAAGGGCTATCTGTTCGGCCTCGCCACCGAGCGGGAGGCGACAGCGGTGGCCAAGGCTTGCCATGAGGCGTCACTGCCGCTTGCCGCGACCACGCGCGAGCGGGCGCATGTCACAGCCCTGGGTCATCTCGCCAACGGACGCTGGCATCAAGCCAGCCGCATTCTCGAGGACATCGCCATCGAGACCCCGCGCGACGGGCTGGCGCTGCAGGTCGGCCACCAGATCGATTTCTTCACCGGCAATGCACGCATGCTGCGCGACCGCATCGCACGCGCCCTGCCGTCCTGGCAAAGCGGCATGCCCGGCTACCACGCCATGCTCGGCATGCACGCCTTCGGGCTGGAGGAAATGGGTGACTATGTCAGGGCCGAGCAGCTTGGCCGCGCGGCGGTCGACATCGAGCCGCGCGACGGCTGGGCGCAGCATGCCGTCGCCCATGTTATGGAGATGCAGAGCCGGCAAAGGGATGGCATCGCCTGGATGCAGGCCAACCCGGAAGCGTGGACAAGGGAGAGTTTCCTGCAGGTCCACAATTGGTGGCACCTGGCGCTGTTCCACTATGATCTCGGCGAGACCGACGCGGTGCTGGCCCTCTATGACGGCCCCATCTACAGCGTGCAATCGACGATGGCGCTCAACATGGTCGATGCCTCGGCAGTCCTGTGGCGGCTCGCCCTCGGCGGCGTCGATGTCGGCGACCGCTGGGCGGCGCTCGCCGCCAATTGGCATAAGGCCGGCGCCGGCAATTATGCCTTCAACGATGCCCACGCGATGATGGCCTTTGTCGGTGCAGGGTTAGATGCGCCGGCCCTCGCTTTGCTTGAGGCTCAGCGCGAGGCCATGCGTGGCAGCGACGACAATGCGGCTTTCACGCGGGATGTCGGCCATCCGCTGACGCTCGCCGTCAAGGCATTCGGTGAGGGCAATTACGCCGAGACCGTGCGCCTGATCCGGCCGATCCGATCGATCTCCCATCGCTTCGGCGGCAGCCACGCCCAGCGCGATGTTATCGACCTGACGCTGATCGAGGCAGCGTTGCGCGCCGGTGACGGTGCGCTGGCCAGGGCGCTCACGGCCGAGCGTTCGATGGCGCGGCCCGACAGTCCGCTGTCAGCGCTGTTTGTGCGACGCGCCGCCGATTTGTCGGAGAATTGACCCGAAGCGGATCTTGTTTTAAAAACTGGCCAAGTCAGATTTTTTCGAGACCCGAAAAAATTAACTGGCGTGGGAGGAAGACATGTATCTGGGCCTCGATCTCGGAACGTCGGGCGTCAAGGCGCTGCTGATCGATGCCGGGCAAACCGTCATCGGTTCCGGCCATGGTTCGCTTGATGTTTCACGGCCGCATCCCGGCTGGTCGGAACAGAATCCCGAGCACTGGATCCGGGCCTGCGAAGACGCAATTGCCGAGCTCAAATCCTCCCATCCGGATGAACTCGCGGCAGTCAAGGGCATTGGCCTGTCCGGGCAGATGCATGGCGCCACGCTGCTCGACGCCGCCGACAAGGTGCTGCGTCCCTGCATCCTGTGGAACGACACGCGCAGCCATGCCGAGGCGGCTGTCCTCGATGCCGATCCGCGCTTCCGCGCTCTGACCGGCAACATCGTCTTTCCCGGTTTCACCGCGCCGAAACTTGCCTGGGTGAAAAACAACGAACCCGCTCTCTTCGCCAAGGTCGCAAAAGTGCTGCTGCCCAAGGATTTCCTGCGGCTCTGGCTTTCGGGCGAACACATTTCGGAGATGTCGGATTCTGCCGGTACCTCCTGGCTCGATGTCGGCAACCGGCGCTGGAGTACGGACCTGCTCGCAGCGACGTCGCTCGACGAGGAGCAGATGCCGTCGCTGGTCGAGGGTACGCACAAGGCAGGCGCGCTGCGCAGCGAATTGGCATCGAAGTGGGGCGTCCAGGCCGGCATTCCGATCGCCGGCGGCGCCGGCGACAATGCGGCCTCGGCCTGCGGCATGGGCACGGTCGGCGCCGGCCACGCTTTCGTTTCACTCGGCACATCGGGCGTGCTGTTTGCCGCCAACGCTTCCTACCTGCCCAACCCGGCTAGCGCGGTTCACACCTTCTGCCACGCCCTGCCGAACACCTGGCACCAGATGGGGGTCATCCTGTCGGCGACGGATTCGCTCAACTGGCTGTCCGAAATCACCGGGAAGAGCGCCGGCGAATTGACCACTGAGCTCGGCGATATATTGAAGGCGCCGAGCGGCGTGTCCTTCCTGCCTTATCTCTCGGGCGAGCGCACACCCTACAATGATGCCGCCATTCGCGGCGCGTTCACCGGGCTGGCGCATGAATCGAGCCGTACCGTGCTGACCCAGGCCGTGCTGGAGGGTGTAGCCTTTGCCTTCCGCGACAGCCTCGAAGCCCTGGCCACGGCCGGCACGAGTTTGACGCGGGTGACGGCGATCGGCGGCGGCTCGCGCTCGCACTACTGGTTGAAGGCGATTGCCACCGCGCTTCAACTGCCTGTCGACATTCCCGCCGACGGCGATTTCGGCGCCGCCTTTGGTGCCGCACGGCTCGGCCTGATCGCGGCGACGGGTGCCGATCCGCTTGAAATCTGTACGGCACCGAGGACCGATGCCACGATCGAACCGGACGCGGCGCTCGGCGGCGCCTATGCCGATGCCTATCAGCGCTACCGGGCGCTGTACCCGGCAATCAGGGCTGTAACCGCGTGAGTCAGTGCGAGGCGCCCCCCTCTGCCCTGCCGGGCATCTCCCCCTCTAGGGGGGAGATGCCCGGCAGCGTTGACGGCTTTACTCGTCTTGCAAGGTTGATAATTAGCG
>NZ_RZTF01000142.1:0-14515 GCF_004023175.1 Mesorhizobium sp. M7A.F.Ca.MR.362.00.0.0 | reverse complement strand
GGATATGTTGTTCGCGTGTCTGCAAGGCAAGCCGGTATCCGGGTCGCCCCTTGCTGTCGGTGGACTGGCCAACCAGGCGGCCAGGCATCAGCCGCGTCAGCCTGTCGGAGACGGCGCAATAGGCCGCGTGCGGGCCGCCAAAGCCCATCGGCACGCCAAAGCGCTGCATCGGGCCGACGGCGATGTCGGCGCCAAGCTTGGCCGGCGCGTCGGTCAGCGTCAGGCCGAGCGGGTCGGCGATGAAGACGACGATAGCCCCGGTCGCGCGCGCCTTGTCTATCGCTGCCTTGTGGTCGCCATAGACGCCAAATGTATCCGGCCAGGAGACAAGCAGGGCGGCGGTGTTGTCGTCGATCGTCTCGCCATCGATCTCGATGCCGAGCGGCTCGGCACGGGTGCGCACCACGTCCAGCGTCTGCGGATGCGGCGTGCCGGCAAGTGCGACCTTGGTGCGCTTGTCGCGGTGGTGGCGCAAGGCGATGCCGACGGCTTCGGCCACGGCGGTTGCCTCATCCAGCAGCGAGGCCGAGGCCACCGGCAGGCCGGTCAATTCGGTGACCAGCGTCTGGAAATTGAACAGCATTTCGAGGCGGCCCTGGCTGATCTCGGCCTGATAGGGGGTATAGGCTGTGTACCAGGCAGGATTCTCGAACAGATTGCGCTGGATAACCGGCGGGACATGGACGCCGTGATAACCGGCGCCGATGAAGCTTTTCAGCACCGTATTCCCGGACATGACAGCCGAGAGTTCGGCCAGCGCTTCCGCCTCGCTCGCCGGTGCTGGCAGTGCAAGCGGCCGATCGAGCCGGATCGACTTCGGTACGGACTGGCTGATCAGCGTCTCGATCGAGGGCACGCCGATGGCGGCCAGCATCGCTCTGGTGTCGTTGAGGCCGGGACCGATATGGCGGGCCGAGAAGGGGTAGGGTGCTGCGGTCATGTCAATAAGTCCTGATATCAACCGATATGGGCTTTGTAGGCGGCCTCATCCATGAGACCGGCGAGCTGGCTTTCGTCGGCAAGCTTCATCTTCCACAGCCAGCCGGCCCCTGTTGCGGCCGAGTTGACCAGTGACGGATCCGACGACAGCGTGCCGTTGGCCTCTGTGATCTCGCCATCGACCGGTGCATAGACATCGGATGCCGCCTTGACGGATTCGACCACGACGGCGATGTCGCCCTTGGTCAATTTTTTTCCGGTCTCCGGCAGTTCGACGAAGACGAGGTCGCCGAGCTGCTCCTGCGCGTAATCAGTGATGCCGACCGTGGCGACGCCGCCCTCGACGCGGAGCCACTCGTGATCCGATGTGAAATAGGTCGTTGCCATTGAGATCATCCTTTGCGGTAGCGATGGGGTGTGAAGGGCAGGGAACTGATATCGACTGGGATTTTCGTCCCGCGCACATCGGCGAAGACCCGCGTTCCGGGCTTTGCCAGAGGTGTCGAGACATAGCCCATGGCGACCGGATGGCCGGCCGAGGGGCCGAAGCCGCCCGATGTGACCTGGCCGGCCGGATTGCCGTCGGCGTCAAAAAGCGCGGCACCGCCACGCACCGGCTGGCGACCTTCCGGCTTAAGCCCGACCCGCTTTTGCGCGGGTCCTCGTTCCACGGCGGCGCGGAGCGCATCGGCGCCGATGAAAGCGCCGGAAGCGCGGATGTCCTTTGGAATTGCCCACATCAAGGCGGCGCTGGCCGGATCGGTCTCCGGCGTGATGTCTTGGCCATGCAGGCACAGTCCTGCCTCCAGCCGCAGGCTGTCGCGGGCGGCCAGGCCGATCCACAGCACGCGTTCGTCGCCGAGCAGCTTGGCGACGAGGCCGCGTGCATCGGCTTCCGGCAGGCCGATCTCGAAACCGTCCTCGCCGGTATAGCCCGACCGGCTCATGAACCAGTTTTTGCGCGGTTCGACACCATGCATGAAAAGCAGCGAGCCGGTCTCGATGCCGGCGCGGGAAAGGGCGGCCCAGGCTTCAGGACCCTGGATGGCCAGGAAGACGCGGTCGAGCGGCTCGACCCTGGCGTCGAAATCCGCGGCAAGTGCACGCAAATGCTTTTCATCGGCGACGGCGTTGCCTGCGTTGGCGACTACCATGAACCTGCTATCGCCAAGTCTGGTGACGATGAGGTCGTCCAGGATGCCGCCTGCCTCGTTGAGGAAAAAGGACAGTTTGGACTGTGAGATTTGGAGTGCGCCTGCATCCAAGGGGCAAGCGCGGTTGAGCAGCGCAACCGCCTCCGGCCCGCTGACTTCGAACAGCTTCATATGCGAGATGTCGAACAGGCCGGCCTGTTCGCGGGTGTGAAGATGTTCCTTCATGACGCCCGCCGGATAGGTCAGCGGCATCGACCAGCCGGCAAAAGCGCCAAAGCGCGCACCGGCGGTTACATGGATGTCTTCGAGGGGTAGGTGTCTTGTATCGTCGCCCGTCATGTCGTCTCCAGAGTCGCACGCAATCGGTCGCGAATGGCGACCAGTCCGTGCCCCTCTGTCTGAAGCCTGAGAGACTCGCGCAGCCGGAACTCTGTCAGCGGCGCTTACACCTTCGGCGCGGGGGCAAGCCCCGACTTTCCAGAGTGTCTTTCCCGTCTACGGTTCTTTTGCCTGAGAGATTTCGGGCGATTTCCCCTTCGGCGACAGCTCTCGCTGTTCTCTCCCGCAAACAGGTAGGACTCAGACCCTGAGTCCTCGACGCGCCATCCATAGCTCGCGCGCGACGGCTTGTCACCTGTCAGCGACATCTAAAGCGCGTGCATGCCATTCTTCAAAACCGCGGCACGTTTTGGGCGACATGCGTTGGCCGACAAGTCTTCGCTAACCACGCCGTTTGCCGGTTTTTCAAGACACTGCTGATATGTTGGCTTGTATGACGCTTGGGGTTGGCGCTTGGCGACGGCGGACGGGGACGACAAATGGGCGAATTGATCATGAGCGCGCCGGTGGCCGGGCTGACCTCGAAAAGCCGCATCGCCGCGGAGGACGTGGCGATGTTGCGCCATGAAGTGTTCGGCGATGGCGTCGTGACGCGCGGCGAGGCCGAGGCGCTGTTTGCGCTCGATGCAACGGCGAAGGACAAATGCCAGGAATGGCCGCCCTTCTTCGTCGAGGCGGTCACCGACTATATCGTCCACCAGGAAAAGCCGTCGGGCTATATCTCGCAAGACAATGCCGACTGGCTGATCCGCACGATCTCGCGCGATGGCATGGTCGACAGCCGGACCGAGCTCGAATTGCTGGTGCATGTGCTGGAACAGGCGAAATCGTCGCCGAGCCAGCTTTGCGTCTATGCGCTGGAGCAGGTGGCGCATGCCGTCATTGACGGCATGGGGCCGCTGATGCTCGGCGGCACGCTGGCTCCCGGCCTCATCGCACAGGCGGAGGTTGAGCTGCTGCGCCGGATCCTCCATGCCCATGGCGGCGACGGCAACATCGCCATCACGCGCGCCGAGGCCGAGGTGCTGTTCAAGATCAACGAGTGCACTGCTCAAGGGCACAACGATCCGTCCTGGAACGAGCTGTTCGTCAAGGCGATCGCCAATTTCGTCATGTGCTCGGCCGGCTACGAAGCACCGACGCGCGATGTGGCGCTGCGCCGTGATGCCTTCCTCGAACATGCCGATCCGGAAATCGGCGGCTTCTTCAGCCGCATGATCTCCGGAGGCCTTGCCGGCATCATGGAAGCCTATCGGTCTCCAGGCGACGTCGAGGCCGAGTGGGAAGCCAAGAACAGGGCGGCCGAGGCTCTGGCCCGCCGCGCCGAGACGATCGATGCCGGCGAAGCCGGCTGGCTGATCGAACATATCGGCGTCGACAGGGCTCTTTACGAGAACGAACGGGCGCTGTTGACCCTGATCAAGCACGCCTCACCGGAAATCCATCCGGCGCTGGGGCCGCTGCTCGACAAGGTCGCCTGAGCGGTAGGGGTTGCCTGAGCGGTATGGGTTGCCTCGGTCAAAGCTGGGGTTGCCCGATTAGATCTGGTCGACGTCGATGTATATCCTTGCCAAGCCTTCCCTGACGGTCGACATGGCATCGGCGACGCTGATGGCGATGTGGTCGTGCATGAGCCTTGCGGCCCTGTCGGCATCGCGGGCTACCATGGCCCGGGCGATTTCGCTGTGTTCGGTGTAGGTCGTCGACAATCGCCGGTGCTTCTCCACTTCGATCTTGCGAACGAAATGGATGCGCGTGTTGATGCCTTCGAGCATGCGCGCCAGTTCGGGATTGCCTGACAGCCTGGCGATGCGGATGTGAAATTCCTCGTCCCTGGCGGTCAGCTCAGTGCTGGAAAACGAGTCGGCGCGCGCCATGGTGAGCGCCCACCAGTCGACGAGCGCGGCAAGCTCCTCATCTGTCGCGCGCTGGACCGCCAGCCTGACGGAGCGCTCCTCGAGCACCGCTCGCACGTCGGAAAGATTGACGATCTCGTCGACATCGAAGCCCCGGCAAAAGAAGCCGCGATTGGTCTGGAAAGTGATGAGTTCCTCCGTGACCAGCCGCTGGAGCGCTTCCCGGACCGGGCTGCGGCTGACATTCAGCCTGGCGGCAAGCGCCACTTCGTTGATGCGCTCGTTCGGCTTGAAGCGATAATCCATCGCCATGCGACGGATTTCTTCATAGACACGCGGGCCGGTCTTGATCGGCTTGGATGCCAGCGCTGCGCTGTTGTCCCGGTTGCTTTGCCTGGTGGGTCGGAGCATGGCGTCGTCAAGCCTTTGCGGCGCTTGGTTCGGCGAACCGCGCCTGTGTGGGAAGGATGCCGTCGAGGGCGATCGGCGCTGCCCGGCCGGCGATCAGATCGGCGACGATACGGGCCGATCCATGCGCCATCGTCCAGCCGATATGGCCGTGCCCGGTGTTCAGCCACAGGTTTCGGATGTCGCGCCGGCCGAGGATCGGCAGGTTGTCGGGCGTCATGGGCCTCAGGCAGGCCCGCATCTCGGCGCGATCATAGGCGATGCCGCGCGGGAACAGGTCCTGCGTGACGCGCTTCATGAAGGCGAAATCCGAAGGCTTGTGGCTGCGATCATAGCCCGCGAATTCCGCGGTGGCGGTCACGCGGATGCGATCGCCCATCGGCGTGATGGCGACGAGATTGTGCTCATCGATGACAGGGAGTTTTGGAGCCAGCGCCTGATCGACGATGGGAATGGTCATGGAATATCCCTTGACCGGATAGATCGGCAGACCAAGGCCGATCTTGCGGGCGAGGACGGGGCTCTCGGCGCCGAGACACAGAACGTAGGTGTCGGCCAGAAACTCTCCCTTGTCGGTGACGATCCGGGTGATCGTTTCCTTTCTGCGTTCGATCCCCACGATCCTGGTCCCTGTCAGGATCTTGCCGCCCCTATTTTCGACGATGGCCGCCAGCGCGCGCGTGAACTTGGCGGCGTCGCCGGTTTCGTCGGTCGGACACAATATGCCGCCGGCAATGTTGCCGCGCGACAAAGCCAGCGCCGGCTCGCGGTCAACGATTTCCTGCGCGTCTATGATGCGGATCTCCTGGCCGTCGGCCTCCAGCAGGCGCATGTTGGCGATGCCCTTGTCGAGCGCCTGGCGGTTGCGGTGGAAGTAAAGAATGCCGGCCGATGTCCTGTCGTACTGGATCGCTTCCTCCCTGACGACCGCCTGCAGGACCGATTGGGAATGGACCGCAAGCCGATGTTTGAGAAGGGTGTTGCGACGCGCTTTGGCGGCCGTGCATTGCATGAGGAAGCGCAGCGACCAGCTGTAGAGATGCGGGTCGGCGGAGAGCTTGAAACGAAGCGCCTGGTCTTTCTGGAACAGCGACTTCAGCAGGATTTTTGGCGCGGCCGGCGATGACCAGACGAAGGAATGGCCGGGCGCGATCATGCCGGCATTTGCCCAGCTTGCCCCTTCGGCCACCTGTGATGCCTGCTCGAGAACGGTGACCGTGTGGCCGTCCTTCTGCAACTGATAGGCAGTGGTGATCCCGACAACGCCACCGCCCAAGATCAATATGCGCATCGCTGACCCGAATGGTTGTCGTTTCTATTGTCGACAATTCAACAGGACGACGCTGGCCATTGTCAACGGCGCGTGGGTCGACGATCGATTCACCGTTCAGACAGGGCGAAATCCCGGCATTTCCCGGTTCCCAAAATTGGAACGGAGCTCTTGACACGTTTGGCAAAGTTGTCGCTTCTATTGTCGACAATTCTGATTGGCATCAGGAAGGGGACTGCGCCATGGACGCCCCGCTTAGCCGCGCCGACGATGCGCTTGTCGTCGACAAGGAACACATTCCCTTCAAGACCGACGACGGCATCGGCACCCGCGCCAATCTCGGCCTGCTCGTCCTTCGAACCGACCAGACCATCGAGGATGAATTCCGCTATGCGCTGCCCGCGCGCGACATCGCGCTGTACGAGGCGCGGCTCTACAGCGATGTCGAGATCACGCCGGAAAACCTGATGAAGATGTCGGCCGTCATCCCGGGAACTGTCGGGCTCTTGCCGGACGTCAAGTTTGATGTGATCGGCTTTGCCTGCACGTCAGGAGCGTTAGTTATAGGCGAGGACAAGGTCGCCGAACGCGTTCACGAGGTGCTGCCGGGCGTGCAGGTGACCAACCCGGTGACGGCGGCACGGGCGGCGCTGAAGGCCCTGGGCGTCTCGCGGATCGCGCTGCTCACGCCTTATCTGGCGAAAATCAATCATTCGCTACGTGCATCGCTGATGGCGCGGGGGATGGATATTCCGGTCATGGGCTCCTTCAACGAGGCGGACGACAATGTCGTTGCACGCATCACACCGGCATCGGTCAAGCAGGCCATCTTGGAAATCGGTGCGTCGAGCGACTGTGAGGCGGTGTTCGTTTCCTGCACCAGCATGCGCGTTGCCCGCATCATCGAGGACGTCGAGAAGGAACTGGGGAAACCGGTAACCTCGAGCAACCATGCACTTGCCTGGCATATGCTGCGGCTTGGCGGCATTGGCGAGCAGATTGCCGGAAAGGGCGAACTGTTTCGCCGCTCGCTAGGCTAGCATCTTCAGAGCCGGAATTGCGGTGTTCAGCTCAGATTCCGCCGTACCAGTCGTAGCCATTGTCTTCCCAATAGCCGCCGCGACCGCCGCCGACAGTGGCGAAGCCGTCGACCAGCTCGATCTTGTAGAGATATTTCGGCATCTTGTAGCCGAGTTGGCGCTCGACGCGAACCCGCAGCGGAGCGCCGTTCTCGACCGGCAGCGGCTTGCCGTTCAGGCCATAGGCGAGGATCGTCTGTGGGTGGCGGGCATCGCCCAGGTCGATGCTGCCGTAATATTTGATGTCGCCCGACAGGCTGCGGTCGATCGTGTCGAGGCAATGGAACATGACGTAACGCGCCTGCGGTTTGACCATCGCCTGGTCCAGCACCAGCGACAGCGGCGTGCCGGTCCATTTGGCGATGCAGCTCCAGCCTTCGACGCAGTCATGGCGGGTGATCTGGGTGCGGCTCGGCATATTCTGGAGTTGCTCGCGGCTGAGCGATAGCGGCTTCTCGACAAGGCCTGAAACCTCCAGTCGCCAGTCGGCAAAGTTGTTGGCGAGCAAGCCCTTGTAGACATCGTCATCGGGAGCGGTGACACCATTCGGCCGCTGCGGCTGGCGGATGTCGGCCTCGGTGAATTCCGGGGCCAGCGCGTCACTTCCGGCAAGCAGCCGCTGTGCGCGGTAGGTCAGGCCATTGGCGTTTTCGAGGAAACTGCGCAGGCCGCTGCCAACACCTAGCTGACTGTCGAAGGCGTCGCAGCCCGACAGCATGATGCCGGAGACGCCAAGACTGGCACCGGTCAGGAATTTGCGGCGGCTGATCTGGAATTTTGCCATGTCAGGCACTCCTCTCGGCTGTATCGTCCTGTGCGGGAGGATCTGTCCGATACCAGCCGGTGATGATCGAGCGCAGTTCGTTGATCGGGCCGGCGGCCAGGATCATCAGGATATGGACGACGAAGAAGGCGACCAATAGCACCATGACGGTGAAATGGATGGTGCGTGCCGTCTGCCGGCCACCGAGCAGATCGTTGAGGAACGGCAGCACCGAATTCATGCTCGGCGACATGGCCAGACCGGTGATGATCATCAGCGGCAACAGCACGAACAGCACCCCGCCATAGGCCATCTTCTGCAGCGTGTTGTATTCGCGCCTGTGGTGGAATTTGAGCTTGGCGTGGTCAACGATGTCTTGCGGCAATCGTTTCAAATCGTCGAGGCGTGGCGCGAGATCGCGCCGCAGGTGGCCGTTCACGGTGCTGGCGACAAACCAGACGATCAACGTCGTGGTCAGTATCCAGGCAAAGAAGAAATGGATGACGCGCGCGGTGCCGAGATCATAGTAGGATGGGATGGTCGCCCAGGACGGGAAGGCGCGGGACGTCTCCTGGCCGGCCGGACCCGACCAGCCGAGCACGCCAGTGGTGTCGAAGCGATGCCCGAAGATTTCCGTGTAGCCGCGCGGACCCGCATCGGAATTCTCGGCGCCGATGGCGAAGATGGTGTTGTTGTATTCGAAGCCCGATTCTTTGCCGATATAGAGCTGCGGACGGGCATTGAAGATCTGCAGGCCTGACAGCAGCATGAAGAACAAGGAGATGGCCCAGAGCCAATGCGTCAGCCGCGTCCAGCGAGACTGACGATAAATCAGCGTTTTGTCGTTCGACGCAGAAGCGCCTGGATCGGCGGCGGATTGGCTTCTGGCAACGGATTCCATCGTCTTTCGTCTCCCGGCCTCGCGGCATGGCCTGCGCGTTCATTGTCCTCCTGATACGTCGCGATCCAAACCGATGTTTCATCCGATCACGGATTTATTACGGACCGCCTAGGCTGACGGCGAGATTGACGGCGGCAGCGACGATGACCGTGTTGAAGAAAAACGACAGGATGGAATGGACAAGCACGACACGACGCATATGCGTGGTCGAGATGTTGGTATCGGCGGTCTGTGCCGTCATGCCGATCACCGTCGAGAAGTACAGGAAATCCCAGCCCTCCGGCCGTTTGTCACCCGGGAACAGCAGTCCGCCGACAGGGATTTTCTTCCTGGTCTCGGCATCCACAGCATCGCCGTCCATCCAGTAGACATGAGCATAATGGAGCGCTGCCATGGCATGAATGGTGAACCAGCCGAGCGGGATCGACAGCAGCGCGAAGGTGAGCTCGACGGGATGGCTTCTGTCCTTCTGATTGATCAGTAGGAACAATGAGATAACGGCAACGCCGACGACGACAAGCGTCACAGCGAAGATGACCAGCACCGGCTGGTCCGTGGCACGCGCATTCTTGCTCAGATACCTGCCGGTGAACTTCGGCATCTGGGCGACGACGAGAATGACATAGGCGGCAAAGAATGCGTTGGCGCCGATCGAATAGGCGAGCGGGGCGTGCAGCAGCAACGCCACAAGAAGCGCAAAGACGCCAACGCAGGCCGACACAGCGAACAACATGTGGCGCTGAATGGGAGACTTCACGGGGGTTTCGGCAGCCATGTCGGTTCCAACCTTGGATGGCGCTCGGTTTCTAGTCTGGTGTGGCGGATTTGAGCGCCCGCCGCAAGATGCGGTCGAGTTCGCCGAGAAACCGCGACCGGTCTTGCGGCGCGAAGCTGGCATTGTAGCCCTTGCTTTCGCCGGTCTCGCGCAGATGCTGCTTCAGGTCGCGCATCGCCACCGCCATGCCGATCGTTTCCGGCGTGAAGGGGCGCCCCGTTGGCCCAAGCACATGCGCGCCGAGTGCCACCGCGCGGGCGGCCAGCGGAATGTCGGCGGTGATCACAATGTCGTTGGTGCGTGCATTGTCGACGATCCAGTCGTCGGCGGCATCAGCGCCCTTGGAGACCACCACGTTGCGCACCATCGGATCGCGCGATGGCCGCAGGCCGCCATTGGAGACGTAGGTGACAACGATGCCATGCCGGTCGGCCACTTTTTCGACCTCGGCCTTGACCGGGCAGGCGTCTGCATCGACGAGAATGGCGGGGAGTTCGCTCATGTTTCTTTTCTCCTCCCACTTGTGAACCACAGAGGTCGCGGGCCGATTGGGCGGCGGCCTGGTATCTTCCTCAGTAAACCACGACGCTTCTGATCGATTTGCCCTCATGCATGAGATCGAAACCCTTGTTGATGTCCTCGAGCTTCAGCGTGTGAGTGATCATCGGGTCGATCTGGATCTTGCCGTCCATGTACCAGTCGACGATCTTGGGCACGTCGGTGCGGCCGCGCGCGCCACCGAAGGCGGTTCCCATCCAGGTGCGGCCGGTGACCAGCTGGAACGGCCGCGTCGAGATCTCCTGGCCGGCACCGGCGACGCCGATGACGACCGACTTGCCCCAGCCGCGATGCGAGGCTTCCAGCGCCTGGCGCATCACCTTGGTGCTGCCGGTGCAGTCGAATGTGTAGTCGGCGCCGCCGATCTGGTCGGCGCCACGCTTGGTCATGTTGACGAGGTGGGGCACGACATCGCCGTCGATCTCCTTCGGATTGACGAAATGCGTCATGCCGAAGCGCTCGCCCCACTCCTTCTTGTCGTTGTTCAAATCGACGCCGATGATCATGTCGGCGCCGGCAAGTTTCAGGCCTTGGATCACGTTGAGGCCGATCCCGCCGAGGCCGAAGACGACGGCGGTGGCGCCGATCTCGACCTTGGCGGTGTTGATCACAGCACCGATGCCGGTGGTGACGCCGCAGCCGATGTAGCAGATCTTGTCAAACGGCGCGTCGGGGTTGACCTTGGCCAGCGCGATCTCGGGCAGCACGGTGAAGTTGGAGAAGGTCGAGCAGCCCATATAGTGAAAGATCTTGTCCTTGCCGATCGAGAAGCGCGATGAACCATCGGGCATCAGGCCCTGGCCCTGGGTGGCGCGGATGGCCGTGCACAGATTGGTTTTTCGCGACAGGCAGGAATGGCACTGGCGGCATTCGGGCGTGTAGAGCGGGATGACGTGGTCGCCCTTCTTGAGCGAGGTGACGCCCTTGCCGATATCGACGACGACGCCGGCGCCCTCATGGCCGAGGATGGCCGGAAACAGACCTTCCGGATCGGCGCCCGACAGCGTGAATTCGTCGGTGTGGCAGATGCCGGTCGCCTTGATCTCGACCAGCACCTCGCCCTCACGTGGGCCGTCGAGATCGACCTCCATGATCTCCAGCGGCTTTCCGGCGGCGACAGCGACAGCGGCGCGGGTTTTCATCAGACGTCCTCCAATGCGAGTTTTTTCCAAGGTTTCAGGTTTTGCCGACACGATCAACTGGCGGCTGGCTCCCTGACTGGGCCACAGCGATGAATTGGAATCGCAAGTCGATTGAAAGGCAGTGAATTGCATGGTCGGCTTGACCCTGCAAGCACAGGCCATAAAAGGAACGGCCGACCCGAGGGATGACATTTCGCATGTTCACCAAGATCCTGATCGCCAATCGCGGCGAAATTGCTTGCCGCGTCATCAAGACGGCGCGCAAGATGGGCATCGCCACGGTTGCCGTCTATTCCGATGCCGATCGCGATGCCGTGCATGTCGAGATGGCCGACGAGGCGGTGCATATAGGGCCTTCGCCAGCCGCGCTGAGCTATCTCGTCCCGGAAAAGATCATCGCCGCCTGCAAGGAAACGGGGGCCCAGGCCGTGCATCCCGGCTACGGATTCCTGTCAGAGCGGGCGGCCTTCTGCGAAGCGCTGGAAGCGGAAGGCATCATTTTCATCGGCCCGAAGCCCAAGGCCATCAAGGCGATGGGCGACAAGATCGAATCGAAGAAGTTCGCCAACGCCGCCAAGGTTTCCACCGTGCCCGGCTGGCTCGGCGTCATCGAGAATGCCGACCATGCCGAAAAGATTGCCGGCGAAATCGGCTATCCCGTGATGATCAAGGCTTCGGCCGGCGGCGGCGGCAAGGGCATGCGCATCGCCTGGAGCGAGGCCGAAGTGCGCGACGGCTTCGACCGCGCGCGCTCGGAAGCCAAGAGTTCGTTCGGCGACGATCGTGTCTTCATCGAGAAATTCGTCGTCGATCCGCGCCATATCGAAATTCAGGTGCTGGCCGACGCGCATGGCAATGCGCTCTATCTCGGCGAGCGCGAATGCTCGATCCAGCGACGCAACCAGAAGGTCGCCGAAGAGGCGCCGTCGCCGTTCCTGGATGCCGAGACGCGCAAGGCCATGGGCGAGCAGTCGGTGGCGCTGGCCAAGGCCGTCGACTACCAGAGCGCCGGCACGGTCGAATTCATCGTCGACAAGGACAAGAACTTCTATTTCCTTGAAATGAATACACGATTGCAGGTCGAGCACCCGGTGACGGAGCTCGTCACCGGCATCGATCTGGTCGAGCAGATGATCCGCGTCGCCGCCGGCGCCAAGCTTGCCATCAAGCAAAGCGACGTCAAGCTGAACGGCTGGGCAGTGGAAAGCCGGCTCTATGCCGAAGATCCCTACCGCAACTTCTTGCCGTCGATCGGCCGGCTGACACGCTACCGGCCGCCTGAGGAAGGACAATTCGGCGATGTCATCATCCGCAACGACACCGGCGTCACCGAGGGCTCCGAAATCTCGATGTTCTACGATCCGATGCTCGCCAAGCTGTGCACCTGGGCGCCGACGCGTCTGGAGGCCATCGATGCCATGTCGGAAGCGCTCGACAGCTTCGTCGTCGACGGTATCGAGCACAACATTCCGTTCCTGGCCGCCTTGATGCAGCATCCGCGTTGGCGGGAAGGGCGGATATCGACCGCTTTCATATCGGAGGAATATCCCGACGGATTCGGGCCGGTCGTACCGAATGACGACGAGAAAGCGGTGCTGGCGTCGATCGCGACCGCGGTGGAACTGCTGCGCCGTGACCGGCTCGACCGGCTGGGCGGGCGGCTGGCGCCGCATTCGGGAGCTCTGAAGCGCGACTGGGTGGTAAAGATCGGCGATGACTATCTGTCGGCCTCGATTATCGAGGGCATGATTTCCATTCCGATGGAAATCGATCTGTCGATCGAGGCCGGCAGGGCGTTGACCGTTGCATCAGACTGGCGGCCGGGCGACCTGGTCTGGCGCGGCACGGTCGGCAAGCGCAAGGTTACGGCTCAGGTCAGGCCGGTTGCCAACGGCTTTCGCATAGCCTGGAAAGGCATGTCGGTGACCGCGCGCGCCATGCTGCCGCGCACCGCCGAGCTGGAAAGGCTGATGCCCGAAAAGGTGGCGCCGGACACGTCGAACCTGCTGCTTTGCCCGATGCCCGGCCTTGTCGTGTCGATTGCCGTTGCCGAAGGCCAGGAGGTCAAGGCCGGCGAGACCTTGGCGGTGGTCGAAGCGATGAAGATGGAAAACGTGCTGCGTGCTGAACGCGACCTTGTCGTCTCCAAGCTCAACGCCAAACCGGGTGACAGCCTGGCTGTCGACGCGGTGATCATGGAGTTTGCGTAAGGCTGGCCGGGCAGGCAGCCTGTGATCAGCAGCGGTTTGTGCTGGACTGGCATGGCGCGGTCCCGGACAATACATCTCCATCGACTCAAGGACCTTCACACAGCACCATGGCCGACGAAAAACTTCCCCGCGATCCCCTGAAGCGCGAAGCAGCGATTGCTGCGGCGCGGCCGGAGGCCCCGGCGCGGCCCTTCGTCCATTTGCGCGTGCATTCGGCCTATTCCCTGCTGGAAGGCGCCTTGCAGATCGGCAAGGTGGTGGCTCATGCGGTCAAGGACGAAGCCCCGGCTATCGCCGTCACCGACACCAACAATCTGTTCGGCGCACTGGAATTCGCGCAGAAGGCGGTGAAGGACGGCATCCAGCCGATTATCGGCTGCCAGACGGCGCTCGCCTTTTCCGGCGAAAACAGCGATGGCCAGCGCGACCGCCGACGGCAAGGTCCCGATATGCGGCCGGTCGTCCTGCTTGCCGCGACCGAGGCCGGCTATTCCAATCTGGTCAGGCTGGTCAGCCGCGTCTACCTCGAAACGCCGCCAGGCGAAGCTGTGCACCTGACCACCGAAATGATGGAAGGCTTTTGTGACGGGTTGATCTGCCTCAGCGGTGGGCCGCGCGGACCGATCGGCACCGCGCTCAAGGAAGATCGCCGCGATCTGGCCGAAGCCCGGCTTTTAACCCTCAAGGCAATGTTCGGCGACCGGCTCTATGTCGAGTTGGACCGGGTTTCCGGTTATGATCGCGTGATTGAAAAGTCCTCGATCGATCTGGCCTACGCCCATGAACTGCCCCTGGTCGCCACCAACGAGGCGTTCTTTTCCTCTCGTGACGATTATGACGCACATGACGCGCTGATCGCCATCGCCGAAGGATCGGTGGTCGCCGCCGACAATCGTCGCCGGCTGTCGCCGGACAATTTCCTGCGCAGCCAGGCCGATATGGCCAGGCTCTTTGCCGATCTGCCAGAAGCGATCGACAACACTGTCGAGATCGCGCTGCGCTGCTCCTATTATCCCAAAAACCGCAATCCGATCCTGCCGCGCTTCACCGGCGGCGATGTCGCTGACAATGACGCCGCCGTGCAGGCGGAAGCCGACGAACTGGCCCGCCAGGCGCATGAG
>NZ_RZTF01000141.1:12350-14586 GCF_004023175.1 Mesorhizobium sp. M7A.F.Ca.MR.362.00.0.0 | reverse complement strand
GTGTTTCGGCATCGGCGTCGTCATCGTCGGACAGATCGTCGGCGGTGGCATCGGAGGCTTCCGTCTCGGCCGACTGCTCGTCATCGGCCGAAGCTTCGGCATCCTCGGACTGCGACTGCTCGGAGCCGGAATCCTCTTCGCCGCCCTCCTCGCTCTGCTCCTCGCCTTGCGGCTGGTTGTCGTCATTGTCCTCGGAATCTTCCGTCTCCTGGTCGTCGCCGAGTTCCTCGGCCATCTCCATGGAGGCGAGCATCTCGCGCACGACCCGGGCGAACGCCTGCTGGTCGCCGAGCTTGGCCGACAATCCGTCGAGGTCGGCCTTGGCCTTCTCCTCGACCCAGGGGCGCCAAAGTTCGACCAGCCGCTCGCCGCTTTTCGGGATCGGACGGCCGGTCAGCTTCTCGCGCACCATCAGGGCAAGAGCTTCCTCGATCGGCGCATCGGCCTTGTCCTTGATGTCGACGAGGTTGGCCTTGGCGTATTTGTCCTCCAGCATCGAGCCGATATTGTCGGCGACGCCCTGCATGGCGCGTGAGCCTATCGCCTCGACGCGGGCCTGCTCGACCGCGTCATAGATGGCGCGGGCCGCCTTGCCTTCCGGCGCCAGCTTGGTGTGGATGCGCACATCATGGCAGGCGCGCTTCAGCGCCATGGAATCGCCGAGGCCGCGGGTGATCGCAATATCGGTCTTGGACGCCTTCTTCGGCAATTCGGGCAGACGCGCGCGGCTGCCGGCAAGTGCGGGCCGGTCCTTGGCGAAACCGACCTCCAGTTCCTTGTCGCCGGCAATGGCGCGCATGCAGACGGTGACGGCACGCTTGAAGCTGTCGGCTTCAGACCCCGTCTTCGACTTGTTGCGCGTGTTGTCGCCCGGACCCGCCATCGAGACTGTGCTTACCCCAGCACCACGTTGGCGGCGCTCTCGGGCAGATCCTCGCCGAAGGCGCGTTGATAGAACTCGGCCACCACCGAGCGCTCCAGTTCGTCGCACTTGTTGAGGAAGGTCAGCCGGAACGCCATGCCGATATTGCCGAATATCTCGGCATTCTCGGCCCAGGTGATCACGGTGCGCGGGCTCATCACGGTCGACAGATCGCCGTTGATGAAGGCCGAGCGCGTCATGTCGGCGACGCGCACCATCTTGTTGACGATGTCCTTGCCCTTGCCGTCGCGATAGTGCTTGGCCTTGGCCAGCACGATGGCGACTTCGTTGTCGTGCGGCAAATAGTTCAGCGTGGTGACGATCGACCAGCGGTCCATCTGCGCCTGGTTGATCTGCTGGGTGCCGTGATAGAGGCCGGTGGTGTCGCCAAGGCCGACCGTGTTTGCGGTCGAGAACAGCCGGAAGGCCGGATGCGGGCGGATGACCCGGCTCTGGTCGAGCAGCGTCAGCCGGCCCGACGATTCCAGCACGCGCTGGATGACGAACATCACATCCGGACGGCCGGCATCGTACTCGTCGAAGCACAGCGCGACATTGTGCTGGTAGGCCCAGGGCAGGATGCCGTCGCGGAATTCGGTGATCTGCAAACCGTCCTTGACGACGATCGCGTCCTTGCCGACGAGATCGATACGGCTGACATGGCTGTCGAGGTTGACGCGCACGCAAGGCCAGTTGAGGCGAGCGGCGACCTGTTCGATATGGGTCGACTTGCCGGTGCCGTGATAGCCCGACACCATGACGCGGCGGTTGTAGGCAAAGCCCGCAAGGATCGCCATCGTCGTGTTCTTGTCGAACAGATAGTCCGGATCGATGTCCGGCACATGCTCCGATGTCACCGAATAGGCCGGCACCACCATCTTGGACTCGAAGCCGAATTTCTCCTTCACCGATACCGTCGTGTCGGGCAGGTTGGCGATGTCACGATCGACCTTGTTCATATCTCTCAACGTCTCCACGGGCGAAACGTCTGATTTCGCCGGCAATCGATTTTGTCCGGGGGCGGTCTTAGAGCCTTTTCCAACCTTATGAAAGTTGGAAAACGACACGAACCGTATGGCCGCTCAGCACAGGCCCGCCTGTTTGAGCACGCGATAGGCCTGCAGCACATCGCGGAACCGGTCTTCCGAACCTCTGTCGCCACCATTCGCATCCGGATGGTGCAGTTTCACCAGTTCCTTATAGCGCGCCTTGATCTCCTTGCCAGTCGCCTTTGTATCAAGACCAAGCGTTTCCAGCGCCTTGGCCTCAAGCGGCTTGGCCTTGCGCTCGCGCGCCTCGCGCGGATCCTTCGGT
>NZ_RZTF01000141.1:12055-12340 GCF_004023175.1 Mesorhizobium sp. M7A.F.Ca.MR.362.00.0.0 | reverse complement strand
CCCTTGAACAGGTCGAACGGGTCGCGCATGCGGTTATAGTAGCCGGCCCGGCCGGAACGCATCTGGGCCATATCGGGCGACGATCGCGTCGAGGCCCCGTTGGCGCCCATCTTCCAGGTCGGCCGGTGCCCGGTCATGGCTTCCTTCTGGAAGCGCGCGACCTCGGTGTCCGGCACGCCGGAAAAGTAGTTGAAGCCCTTGTTGTACTCGCGCACATGATCGAAGCAGAAGTGGAAATACTCGCCTTCCTTCATGCGCCCGACCGGCGCACGATGGGTGCCCGCT
>NZ_RZTF01000141.1:3703-12045 GCF_004023175.1 Mesorhizobium sp. M7A.F.Ca.MR.362.00.0.0 | reverse complement strand
GCCCGCTTCCTTGCAGCCGTCCCACTGGCAGATCGGCGAGTGCGACTTCAGCTCCGCGTCCTTGTCGGGGCGGACGCGAATCTTCTCGAAATATTTGGGGTACGGCTTCATCTTACCCATTTATGGGGCGTTCGCAGATGCGAAACAAGAATTGACATTTTCGCGATCATCGCCCTAACCGCTGAATCGCGGCATAAAGCAGGCGAATGGCGGATTTTGTTGCGCGGCGGCGGCCCCTCGCGAAACCGATTTTCGGTTTCCAGGCCGAGACGCCAGCGATATGTGGTGAAGGGAGATGGCGATGTCCATACAGGCGACCATGGAAGACAAGCTCAACAAGGCATTTTCGCCGGACAGGCTGGTTATCATCAACGAGAGCCATCTCCATGCCGGCCACCACCATCACGGCTCCGACCATCACGGCACTTATGACGGCACCGGCGAGACGCATTTTCGCGTCCGCGTCGTCGCTTCCGCCTTTGCCGGCATGAGCCGCATCGACCGTCACCGCGCCGTCAATGAACTGCTTGCCGACGAATTGAAGGCCGGCGTGCACGCGCTGGCGATCGAACCGGCGGCTCCCGGCGAAAAGACCCGCTGGTAGCTCGGTTCCGCCGATCGTTTTTCGCCGCGCTCAGAGCACCGCTTCGATGAGGAACGGCCCGCGCCGTGACAGCGCGCTGTCCAGCAGCGCCTCGAAGCGCTCGCATGTATCGGCGCGAGCCGCCTCCACGCCCATGCCTTTGGCCAGCGACACCCAGTCGAGCGAGGGATGGTCGAGGTCGAGCATGCGCCTGGCGTTCTCGCCGATCGCGCCCACGCCGACATTCTTCATCTCGCCATGCAGGATTGCATAGGTTCGGTTGGAAAACACGATCGTCACCACGTCGAGCTTTTCCCGCGCCTGCGTCCACAATCCCTGTACCGTGTACATGCCGCTGCCGTCGGCTTCGAGATTGATCACCTTGCGGTCCGGACAGGCGATTGCCGCCCCGGTCGCCATCGGGATGCCGCCGCCGATCGATCCGCCCGTGCCCATCATGTAGTCGTGCGGCGCTGCAAAGGCCGACAGCGCGAAGAAACGCCTGGCCGAGGTGACCGCTTCATCGCAAACGATCGCATCGGCCGGCAGTTTGCGCGCCACCGACAGCGCGATGGCATCTTCCGTCAGCTTGCCGTTCGGCGTTGCCTCGTCGGGAAAAGCGGCCGCGAGCACCTGTTGTTGTGACGGCTTGATGCCAAGTTCGTCGCGAAGCGCCTCCAGCGCCGCATGCAGATCGTCGCCATGGGCGGCCAGTGTCAGCACCTCGCAACCTTCCCGCACGAGCCGTCCCGGTTTCCCCGGATAGGCGAAGAAGGCAACCGGCTCCTTCGCGCCGACCAGGATCAGAACATCGACATCCCTGAGCACAGCCATCGCCGCGTCGACCGGATAGGGAATGCGGGTCGGCACGACACGCCCGCGCCCGCGTTGCATCCGTGCGATCAGAACCTCGCCGAACAGGCGGACATCGCTGCCCGTCGAAATCTGCCCGGCGATGGCGAGCGCATCGGCGCGTGCGGCCTTTCCGCGAACGATCATGCCTGCCCGGCCCGGAGCGGTACGGATCGCTGCGGCGACCTTGCGCACGGCGTCCATATCGACGGCCGGCGCTGGCACCAGCTTCACCTTGCCGACCGAAACCGCGTCGACTTCGCCCCAGGCGGCATCCGCCGGCAGGATCATCGTCGCGACGCCGGGTGGTGTCAGCGAGGCGCGAAAGGCCGCTTCAGCTGCCGGCACGACATCGGCCGGGCCCTTGACGCGGCCGACCCAGTTGGACATCGGCGCCGCAAGGCTTTCGATATCGCTGGTGAGCGGGGCATCGAGCGGCAGATGGTAAGAGGCGTGGTCGCCGACGATGTTGATCATCGGGCTGAAGGCGCGCCGGGCATTGTGCATGTTGGCGAGCCCGTTGGCCAGGCCGGGACCTGTGTGAAGCAGCGTCGCGGCCGGCCGATCGGTCATCCGCGCATAGCCATCGGCGGCACCAGTCACCACGCCTTCGAACAGGCCGAGCACGCAACGCATTTTCGGCTTGCGGTCAAGCGCTGCAACGAAGTGCATTTCGGAGGTGCCGGGATTGGCGAAGCAGACCGTCACATCATTGGCCAGAAGCACGTCACACAGGACATCGGCGCCGTTCATGCAATTTCCTCCCGCTCACGATCGAAGAGCACTTGCACCCGGGCGCGCCCGCACAGCAATATCCCGCCGCCACTTTTGATCTGATCCAGTGCCGTAAGGATCAGCCAACCACCGATTTCAGGAATTCCAGCGCGGCTGCGGTCAGCGCGTCGCCGTCCTCGCCGAAATCGCGATTGATCGACAGATGCGTATAGGCGCTGCCATCGAACAGCGTGACCTGGGTGCCCGTCGCGCGCAGGCGCTCGGCAAAGGCCCTGGAGTCCTCTCCGCGTCCAGGAGCGCGCGAATAGGCAATGAACGTCGGCGGGTGCCTGCGGCCGTCGACATGGCTGGCCGGCGACAGTGCCGCCCATTGCGCGGGATCGGAAAAGACGCGGGCATAGGCCCGGACCATGCCGCCCTTCTTGGCAAGTGCTGCAAGATCATAGGCCCTGGTGTCGTCGAGGATGAGCGCGGCTATGCCCGGCAATCCGCCGCGCATGCCGGTCAGCGCAACCAGATGGCAGCCGGCCGAATGGCCCATGCCGACGACGCGGCTGGGATCGCCGCCATGCCGGGCGATGTTGGCCCTGATGTAGGCGTAGGCCTTTTCGACGTCCCCGGCTTGGGTGGCGACATCGGCCTGCGGCAACATGCGGTAATCGATGGAGACGAAGCAGAAGCCGTTGGCGAGCAGGAAGGCCGGTTTGGCGTTGACCTGACTGCGTTTGCCAAACTGCCAGGTGCCGCCATGAACGAAAAACACGACCGGCAGCCCCATTGCACCATCGGGCGCATAGATGTCGAGCTTGGCCGGCCCGTAGTCGAAGGTCTTTGGCGTGGGTCGGCGTGTTTCCGACGCGGCCGATGCTTCCAACGGCAGCATCGCCGCCACCGAGGCCATGATCAGGCTTCGTCGATCGATCATCACTGTCTCCTGACGAGGCAAGACTGCACGTGGCGGCCCCAGCCGTCCAGTCAGGGATTCGCAACACACCCGCTACCCGCGCTGAATGCCGCTCCGCACCGAGCGCCTTGATCTCGGAGTGGCCTCAAATCTTACGATCGCAGCCACCTCTTCACATGAAGGGAACAAACGGTACCCCCCGACAGTTGAATGCGAGGTGAGCCGAATGGAAGCCACAGCGGCTCCGAGGGCAAAAGCATCATGCGAGAGAACCAGTCTGACGTCTTCGATCTGTTTTCGGAAATTTACACCAACGCGGCGCAGGAAGAGATCAGCATCCAGCAATATCTCCTTGCCTGCCGCGAGGACAAGTCGATGTATGCCTCGGCGCCTGAACGGATGGTCGAGGCGATCGGCGAGCCGAACCTGGTCGACACCAGCAAGGATGAGCGGCTCGGCCGCATTTTCTCCAACCGGACCCTGAAAGTGTACCCTTCCTTTGCCGATTTCTATGGCATGGAGGATACGATCGAGCGCATCGCCGGCTATTTTCGCTATGCGTCGCAGGGGCTCGAGGAGCGCAAGCAAATCCTCTATTTGCTCGGCCCCGTGGGCGGTGGCAAATCCTCCCTTGCCGAGCGTCTGAAGAAATTGATGGAACAGCGCCCGATCTACACGCTGAAGGTCGGTAATCAGGTCAGCCCGGTTTTCGAATCGCCGCTTGGTCTTTTCCATCCTGATCGCATGGGCGACCTGCTGGAGGACAAATACGGCATTGCCCGACGCCGGTTGAATGGGCTCATTTCGCCATGGGCAGCCAAGCGCCTCGACGAACTTTCCGGCGACATTTCCAAGTTCAGCGTCGTCAAGCTGATGCCGTCGCGACTGCGCCAGATCGGCATCGCCAAGACCGAGCCCGGCGACGAGAACAATCAGGACGTTTCGGCCCTGGTCGGCAAGGTGGACATCCGGCAATTGGAAAACTTCAGCCAATCCGATCCGGACGCCTATTCCTATAGCGGCGGACTGAACCGGACTACCCAGGGCCTGCTTGAATTCGTCGAAATGTTCAAGGCGCCTATCAAGGTCCTGCATCCGCTGCTGACCGCCACCCAGGAAGGCAGCTACAACGGCACCGAAAATTTCGGCGCCTTTCCCTACCAGGGAATCATCGTGGCCCATTCCAACGAGTCGGAATGGCTGCAGTTCAAGAACAACAAGAACAATGAGGCTTTTCTTGATCGCATCCTCGTGGTCAAGGTGCCGTATTGCCTTCGGATAACCGAAGAGCGGCAGATCTACGAGAAACTGCTGCGGGAGAGCGAATTGGCCGCCAGTCCTTGCGCTCCAGAGGTGCTGGACATCCTCAGCCGGTTTACCGTCTCGACCCGTTTGGCCGAGCACGACAATTCGCCGCTCTACACCAAGATGCGCGCCTATGATGGCGAGAACCTCAAGGAGGTCGACCCCAAGGCAAAGTCGGTTCAGGAATATCGGGACGCCGCCGGCGTCGACGAGGGCATGGCCGGCGTCAGCACGCGCTTTGCCTTCAAGATCCTGTCGCAGACCTTCAACTACGACACCGAAGAGGTGGCCGCCGACCCCGTGCACCTCATGTACATCCTGGAGGAGGCGATCAAGCGCGAACAGTTTCCGAAGGAGACGGAAGCCGCCTATCTGGAGTTCATCAAGTCCGAGCTGGCCGCGCGGTATGCCGAGTTCATCGGCCATGAGATCCAGAAGGCCTATCTGGAATCGTACAGCGAGTACGGCCAAAATCTTTTCGACCGCTACATCGCCTATGCCGACGCCTGGATCGAAGACCAGGACTACAAGGATCCTGACACCGGCCAGATCCTCAACCGCGAGGTTTTGGACAACGAGCTTTCACAGGTCGAAAAACCGGCCGGCATCGCCAATCCCAAGGACTTCCGCAATGAGGTGGTGAAATTCACGCTGCGCGCCCGTGCAAGAAACCATGGCCGCAACCCGGCGTGGACAAGTTACGAAAAGCTGCGGGAAGTCATCGAGAAACGCATGTTCGGCCAGGTCGAGGACCTCCTGCCGGTGATTAGTTTCGGCTCCAAGCAGGACAGCGTCACGGAAAAGCGGCACAATGAATTCGTGCAGCGGATGGTCGAGCGCGGCTACACCGAGCGGCAGGTTCGTCGCCTTGTGGACTGGTACATGCGGGTGAACAGGGCGGGTTAGAGAACCCGGATGGTTCCATGCCGATCTTCATCGACCGCCGCCTGAACCCGAAAGACAAGAGCCTCGGCAATCGCCAGCGCTTCCTGCGACGCGCGCGCGAGGAATTGAAACGGAGCATACGCGACCAGATCCGCACCGGCAGGATCGCCGACGCGGATTCCGAGCACGCCGTGCGCATGCCCGAAAGAGGCACAAGCGAGCCGAGCTTCAGCAACGCCCGCGACAGTGGCAGGCGCCAGCACATCTTGCCGGGCAACAGGCATTTCTCCGCTGGAGACCTGATCCCCAAGCCCGGCGGAGGCGGCGGGGGAGCGTCGTCCCCGGGAAACAAGGCATCCGAGGACGACTTTCGTTTCGTACTGTCGCGCGAGGAAGTGCTCGATCTTTTCTTCGAGGATCTCGAACTCCCCGACATGGTCAAGCTCAACCTCAAGGAGATCCTTGCCTTCAAGCCGCGCAGGGCGGGCTTCGCCGCCACCGGTTCGCCGACCAACATCAATGTCGGCCGCACGATGCGCAACAGCCACGGCCGCCGCATTGCGCTGAGGCGCCCCAAGCAGGTCGAACTGGATGCGATCCTCGAGGAAATCGCCTCGCTCGAGGAGGCGCCATCCAGCGCCGACGCGCGCCAGCGTATCGCGGCATTGCGCGAAGAGCTTGACCGGCTGGAACGACGCCGCCGACGCATTGCCTATGTCGATCCGGTCGACATCCGCTTCAACCGCTTCGATTCCCGGCCGGTGCCGAACGCCAATGCCGTCATGTTCTGTCTGATGGACGTGTCCGGGTCCATGGGCGAGCGCGAGAAGGATCTGGCCAAGCGCTTCTTCGTCTTGCTGCACCTGTTCTTGAAACGACGCTACGACCGCATCGAGATTGTCTTCATCCGCCATACGCACCTGGCTCAGGAGGTCGACGAAGAAACATTTTTCTACAACACCCAAAGCGGCGGCACCGTCGTTTCCACCGCGCTGGAGGAAATGCACCGTATTATCGCGAGCCGCTACCCGGCCCACGACTGGAATATCTATGCCGCCCAGGCCTCGGACGGCGACAATTTCGCCGGCGATTCAGAGCGATGCATTTCGCTTCTCAACGGCGAGCTCATGCGGCTGTGCCAGTATTTTGCCTATGTCGAGATCATCGACGAGCGTGAAGCCCATATTTTCGGCTCGACCGAAAACGGGACATCGCTGTGGCGTGCCTATAACGCCATCGACCAGAAATGGCCGAACTTCCAGATGAGCCGCATCGCTACGCCCGCCGATATCTACCCGGTCTTTCGCCAGCTTTTCGGCAGGCAGCCGGTCTCCCTCAAGCGGGCATGAGGGTTCCCGATGGTCAGACAAGCCAGCAAATCCAGCCTGCTTTTTTCAGGGTCCGACTGGGATTTCAAAACATTGTCGCGGGCCTATGACGCGATCGAGGCACTTGCGGTCGAAGAGCTTCATCTGGACACCTATCCCGTTCAGATGGAGATCATCTCCTCGCAACAGATGCTCGACGCCTATTCGTCCATTGGCATGCCATTGATGTACCGTCACTGGTCTTTCGGCAAACATTTCCTCCACCAGGATCTGCTCTATCGCAAGGGCGGGCGCGGGCTTGCCTATGAACTGGTCATCAATTCCAATCCCTGCATCGTCTATCTGATGGAGGAAAACACCATGGCCCTGCAGGCCTTGGTGACGGCCCATGCAGCGCTCGGGCACAATCATTTCTTCAAGAACAATCAGTTGTTCAGGCAATGGACGGATGCAGGTGCGATCCTCGGCTACCTGGACTTCGCCAAGGGCTACATAGTCCGTTGCGAGGAGCGGCACGGCCTCGCCGCCGTCGAGGCTGTTCTCGATTCCGCTCACGCGCTGATGGATCAGGGCGTGTTTCGCTATCACCGGCCGCCGAGGCTGTCGTCGGAACGGCAACGCGAAGGAGTTCGCGAGCGTCTCGAATACGAGGAGCGCTCCTACAACGACTTGTGGCGTACGCTGCCGCCTTCGCAGCAAGCGGCCAACGACAAGGGCCAGGACCCGGAGCGGAAGAAATCGCTCAACCTGCCTGAGGAAAATCTGCTTTATTTCCTCGAAAAGAACAGCCCGGTCCTGGAGCCCTGGCAGCGTGAGATCATCAGGATCGTTCGGGTCATCGCGCAATATTTTTACCCGCAACGGCAAACACAGGTGATGAACGAGGGCTGCGCCACGTTCGTGCACTATACGCTGATGAACATGCTGTTCGACCGCGGCCAGATCAGCGAAGGCGCCATGCTCGAAATCCTGCGCAATCATTCCAACGTGGTCTTTCAGCCGGCGTTCGACGATCCGCGTTTTTCAGGCATCAACCCCTATGCTCTCGGCCTCGACATGATGCAGGACATTCAGCGCATTTCGACCAGACCCACGGCTGAGGACCGCGATTGGTTCCCCGACATCGCTGGCCAGGGCAACTGGCGCGAGGTGCTGCTGGACGCCTGGGCCGAGCATCGCGACGAATCCTTCATCCGCCAGTACCTCAGCCCGGCCTTGATCCGGAAATGGCGATTTTTTGTACTCGGCGACGCTGCCGACCAGCCGCATTGTCTGGTCGCGTCCATCCACGACGAGCGCGGCTACGCCAAGATACGCGCCACGCTCGCCAACAGTTATGATCTCGGCGCGAACCGGCCGGACATTCAGGTGGTGGATGTCGATCTGCTCGGCGACCGCCATTTGCGGCTGCAGCACAAGGTCAATGACGGCATCCTTCTCGAGGATGCCAGCCGCGACGCCACGCTTCGTCACATCCGCAGGCTTTGGGGTTATGAAGTCAGCCTGGCGGCCATGGATGCCGAGACCGGCGCGACGATCCACGAACGCTCGACCAGCCAGGTCGCGGGATGACGTGCTCCGGCCTCCCTGCGCGTATCAGGTGTCGCCGGCTGGCCTGATCCTCAGCCTTGCGATCCGGTTCTTGTCGCGTTTCATGACGATAAAGCGCTTGCCGTGGAACGTAAAAGCCTGTTTCTCCTCGGGGATCGATTGCGTCTCGTGGATAACGAGGCCGGCAATGGTGGTGGCC
>NZ_RZTF01000141.1:0-3693 GCF_004023175.1 Mesorhizobium sp. M7A.F.Ca.MR.362.00.0.0 | reverse complement strand
CCAGTCGAGAGCCCGGTTGAGGTCACGGATCGGCACCGTACCGTCGACGACCACGGAGCCGTCGGCCTCCTGCTTGACGCCCTGTATGTCGACATCATGCTCGTCGGCGATCTCGCCGACGATCTCCTCGATAATGTCCTCCAGCGTCACCAGCCCTTCGACCTCGCCATACTCGTCGACGACGACGGCGAAATGCGCCTTGCGGCGAAGGAAGGCGTTGAGCTGTTCCTGCAAGGTCGTGGTGTCGGGCACGAACCAGGGCTTCGAGGCGATCTTCATCACATCGATCCTGGAGAAGTCGTTGCCGACTTCGTTCAAGGCGCGCAGCAGATCCTTTGCATGCAGCACGCCGACGATGTTGTCGAGCGAGCCTTTCCACAGCGGCATGCGGGTGTGCGGGCTTTGCAAGATCTCGCGCACCACCGCTTCCGGCGCATTGTCGGCATTGACCGAGCGCATGTTGGTGCGGTGGACCATGATGTCGGAGACTTCGAGTTCGGCGAGATCGAACAGGCCGCCGACGCGGTCGCGATCCTCGCGCACCACCTGGCCGTCGCGGCGGAAATCGTCGACCGCGCCGCGCAATTCGTCCTGGCTGGAACGCTGCGGCTCGATGCGTGAAAGCTCGTAGCCGAACATGGCAAGCAGGCGCGTGCGCACGGCAACGAGCAGCACGATGAGGATGGCAAGGACGGCGACGACGATCCAGCCGGGCTCGTTCATCTCCGGTCGCTTTCCTTCGGGTGATTCTCCCTGAGGAACGACAGCACTTCCGAGGCCGGCACGTCCTTGGCGATGAAGGCCTGGCCGATGCCGCGCGTCAGGATGAAGGTCAGCGCGCCGCGCGACACCTTCTTGTCCTGGGTGATGAAGGCAAGCAGCGCCTCGGCATCAGGCAATTCGCCCGGGATGTCCGCTATCCGCCAGGGCAGGCCGACCGCGCGCAGATGCGCCTCGATGCGCGCGGCATCGTCGGGGCTGGCCAGATTGAGCCGCGACGAGAACCGGTAGGCCAGCGCCATGCCTATGGCGACCCCTTCGCCATGGACGAGGCGGGCTCCGTCATACTGCGTGGCGGCTTCCAGCGCGTGGCCGAATGTGTGGCCGAGATTGAGCAGCGCGCGGTCGCCGGTCTCGAATTCGTCGCGCGCAACCATTTCGGCCTTGGCACGGCAGGCTTCGGCAATCGCCTGCGCCCTCTCCGGCCCGCCGGCAAAAACCTCGACCCAATTCTTTTCCAGCCAGGCGAAAAATTCCGGCCGGTCGATGAGCCCGTATTTGGCGAGCTCGGCATAGCCGGCGCGGAATTCCCGGATCGGCAGCGTGTCCAGCACCCCGGTGTCGGCCAACACCAGTTTCGGCTGATGGAAAACGCCGACGAGATTCTTGCCGCGAGGGCTGTTGATGCCGGTCTTGCCGCCGACCGAGGAATCGACCTGCGCCAGCAGCGAGGTCGGGATCTGCACGAAATTCATGCCGCGCCGCACGATGCCGGCGGCAAAGCCCGCAAGGTCGCCAATAACGCCGCCGCCGAAGGCGATGACGATGTCGCCGCGTTCCAGTTTCGCAGCCAGCACACCGTCGACCACCTCTTCGAGATGAGCAAAACTCTTGGTCTTCTCGCCGGGCGGCAGCGTGATGATGGCGGGCTGGATGCCACCCGTGTCGAGCCCGGCCTTGAGCGCATCGAGATGCGCTGCCGCGACATTGGCGTCGGTGACGACCGCGGCGCGTGTGCCCGGCAGGCGGCCCGATATCTCGGCGCCCGCGCGGGACAACAACCCCGAACCTATCAGGATATCGTAGGTCCGGTCGCCAAGGCCGACTTCGACGACAACGGGTGCCTCGATGCTCACTGTTCCACCTCGCCCGTCGCCGTCGTCTCATCGATGCCGAAATGCCGGCACAGCGCGTCCACCACCTCGGTCGCGATGACTTCCTTGCGGTCGTCGCGGGTCGGCACGGTGACATCAGATGTCGCGTAGACCGGATAGCGCTCGCCCATCAGCCGCTCCAGCACGGCGCGCGGATCGGCACTTTTCAACAATGGCCGGTTCTGTTTCTTGGAGACGCGGTCCATCAGAAGGTCGAGCTCGGCCTTCAGCCATACCGACACGCCCTGCGCTGCAATCGCCTCGCGCGTCTGCGCATTCATGAAGGCGCCGCCGCCGGTCGACAGCACCTGCGGGCCGTTTTCCAGCACGCGCTGGATGACGCGCTGCTCCAGCGCCCGGAATTCGGTCTCGCCATAGCGCTCGAACAGCTCCGGAACGGTCATGCGCGAGACGCTTTCGATCTCCTGGTCGCTGTCGATGAAGGGCAGCGCCAGCATCGTCGCCACCTTGCGGCCGATCGCCGTCTTGCCGGCACCCATCAATCCGACGAAGACGACGGAACGGCTGCCCAGCCGGCCAAGCAACGCGGCGTAGGTCTCGTCTGGAGGATTTGCTGGCAACGCGTTCATCGGATGTTTCGAAGGCCCTCTTTGCCGGCGTATCGACATGAAAAGCCCGTTTGCGTCAAGCGTGGCAAGCGCCTTGAACCCGACATGGACCAGCAGGGTCTGCATCAGAAGTTGCTAACAGGCCTCCGCTTCTTCCTTGAATTGGCCGGATTGGCGTCCCATAAGGGGACAGGGTTTGGAAACGCAGAACAAGAAGACGGGCGAAAATTGATGCCGACACTGTTTCGCTTTGTCGTGGTAACAGCGATTCTGGCAGGTATTGCCTATGGTGCGATGTTCGCACTGGTGATGTTCGTCGAGCCAAAGAAGGGCGAAATGAGCGTGCGCATCCCTCCGGAAAAGCTGAACCCCAAGAAAAGCTGAACCCGAAGAAAAGCTGAACCCGAAGAAAAGTTGAATGAACGGCGCCGCCCGCATCGAAGCCTTTCTGGAAATGATGAGCGCCGAGCGGGGCGCGGCTGAAAATACGCTTTCCTCCTACCGCCGCGACCTTGAGGACGCTTCTGGCGCGATCGATGGCGGGCTGGCTGGTGCCGCCGCCGCCGATATCCGCGCCTATCTCGACGACATTGCCGCCCGCGGCTTTGCCGCCACGTCGCAGGCGCGCAAACTGTCGGCGATCCGCCAGTTCTTCAAATTCCTCTACGCCGAAGGCCTGCGGGGCGATGACCCGACCGGCACGCTGGACAGCCCGAGAAAGGGCCGCCCGCTGCCCAAGACGATGAGCGAGGCCGACACCGGCCGGCTGATCGACCGAGCGGCGCTTGAGGCCGGCGATGCCTCGTCGGGCGATGGGGACAGTCTGGCGTCACTGCGCCTGCATGCGCTGGTCGAGGTGCTTTACGCCACCGGCCTGCGCGTTTCCGAGCTGGTCGGCCTGCCGGTGACGGTGGCGCAGCGCGACGACCGTTTCTTCATGGTGCGCGGCAAGGGCGACAAGGAGCGCATGGTGCCGCTCTCGGCCAAGGCACGCGCGGCGATGAAGACCTGGCTTGCCGCCCGCGCCAGGGTGCCAGCCTTTGCCGACAGTCCGTTCCTGTTTCCGGCCGCCTCCGACAGCGGCTATCTCTCGCGCCAGGTCTTTGCGCGTGACCTGAAAGGGCTGGCGGCAAGGGCCGGCATCGCCTCGGCGAAGATCTCGCCGCACGTGCTGCGCCATGCTTTCGCCAGCCATCTCCTGCAGAACGGCGCCGATCTCCGGGCCGTGCAGCAATTGCTTGGCCATGCCG
>NZ_RZTF01000140.1:13284-14682 GCF_004023175.1 Mesorhizobium sp. M7A.F.Ca.MR.362.00.0.0 | reverse complement strand
GGTGTCCGGGATAGGCGGGGGACGGGCCTTGCTCCGGACTCGGCGAAAACTGCCGATGACGTGTATTTGGGTCTGTGAACATGGCGATTCAAGGGCACGAAAATTACAGTTTTGTAACATAGGCGTGAGCAGGGTGACGGCGATCTGTCAGGGTGTTGCCGGAACCGATAGTCGAGGCTGCCTTTGGCATGGACCAAGCCGCCGCGCCGCGCTATCCCTGCCGGCATGAAAAAAGGCGATCATCTCTTCCTTGTCGACGGCTCCGGCTACATCTTCCGTGCCTATCACGCGCTGCCGCCGCTGACCCGCAAATCCGACGGCCTGCCGGTCGGCGCCGTTTCCGGCTTCTGCAACATGCTGTGGAAGCTGATGCTCGACGCCCGCAACACCGATGTAGGCATTGTGCCGACGCATTTCGCCGTCATTTTCGATTATTCGTCGAAGACCTTCCGCAACGACCTCTACCCCGAATACAAGGCCAATCGCTCGGCACCGCCGGAAGATCTGATCCCGCAATTCGGCCTGATCCGCCAGGCGACCAGGGCGTTCAACCTGCCCTGCGTCGAGATCGAAGGCTACGAGGCCGACGATCTGATCGCCACCTATGCGAGGCTGGCCTGCGAAGCTGGCGGCGACACCACCATCATCTCCTCCGACAAGGATCTGATGCAGCTGGTCGGCGACACGGTCGCCATGTACGACCCGATGAAGGACCGCCAGATCGGAATCCCGGAGGTGATCGAGAAATGGGGCGTGCCGCCGGAAAAGATGGTCGATCTGCAGGCGCTGACCGGCGATTCGGTCGACAATGTGCCTGGTGTGCCCGGCATAGGGCCGAAGACGGCGGCGCAACTGCTCGAACAGTTCGGTGACCTCGACACGCTGCTGGCCCGGGCCGGCGAGATCAAGCAGGACAAGAGGCGCGAATCGATCATCGCCAATGCCGACAAGGCGCGCATTTCTCGTCAGCTGGTGACGCTGATGAACGATGTGCCGGTGACCGAGGGACTGGAGGATTTCGTCCTGCACGCGCCGGACGGCCCGAAGCTGATCGGTTTCTTGAAGACCATGGAATTCACGTCACTGACCCGCCGTGTGGCGGAAGCGACCAGCACCGAGGCCGGCGACGTCCAGGCCGTCGCGGTCACCGTCGAACGCGCCGATCATGCTCATGGCCCAGATGTCGGGGCCGGGTTGCCGTCGGTTGCCCGAAACGGGTCCGGCACTGAACCGGACCAAGCCGGCGGGACAGCGGAGACGTCAAAACAAGGCGATACCCCTTCCCTGCTCGCGGCACTGCGGCTGGAGCGCGCGGCCACCGGCAAGATCGATATTTCTGCCTATCATTGCATTCGCGATATCTCGACCCTGAAAGCCTGGGTGGCCGAGGCACGGGAG
>NZ_RZTF01000140.1:7298-13274 GCF_004023175.1 Mesorhizobium sp. M7A.F.Ca.MR.362.00.0.0 | reverse complement strand
GCATCGCCGCCTTCGATGTCCGGGCAACATCGGCTGATCCGATGCAGGCCGAACTCATCGGCATGGCCATCGCCACAGCGCCCGGCCGCGCCGCCTACATTCCTTTTGCCCACATGAGCGGCAATGGCGACCTGCTCGGTGGTGGCGCGCTCGAAAACCAGATTGCGCTGCGCGAGGCGCTGGCCGTGCTGAAACCGCTGCTCGAAGACCGATCGGTTCTCAAAGTGGCGCAGAATCTGAAATACGATCTTGTGATCATGAGCCGCTACGGCATCGATGTCGCGCCGTTCGACGACACCATGCTGATCTCCTACGTGCTCGATGCCGGCACGCCCCATGGTCATGGCATGGATGCGCTTGCCGAAAAGTGGCTCGGTCATACCCCTCTCCAACTCAAGGATGTGACCGGCTCGGGCAAAAGCTCCGTCGGTTTCGATCAGGTCGACATCGACAAGGCGACGGCTCATGCCGCCGAGGACGCCGATGTGACGCTTCGGCTCTGGCTGGTGCTGAAACCGCGGCTTGCCGCCAAGGGCCTAGTGTCTGTCTATGAGCGGTTGGAGCGGCCGCTGGTGCCGGTGCTGGCGCGCATGGAACAGCGCGGCATCTCGGTCGACCGGCAGATCCTGTCGCGGCTCTCCGGCGAACTGGCGCAGGGCGCCGCTCGCCTCGAAGAGGAAATCTACCAGCTCATCGGCGAACGCATCAACATCGGCTCGCCAAAGCAGCTTGGCGACATCCTGTTCGGGCGCATGGGCCTGCCCGGCGGTTCCAAGACCAAGACCGGCCAGTGGTCGACCTCGGCGCAGCTTCTCGAAGACCTCGCCGCCGAAGGTCACGAACTGCCGCGCAAGATCGTCGACTGGCGGCAGCTGACCAAGCTGAAATCGACCTATACCGATGCGCTGCCGGGCTTCATCCACCCCGACACCAAGCGCGTCCACACCTCCTACGCGCTGGCCGCGACGACGACGGGACGCCTGTCGTCCTCCGATCCGAACCTGCAGAACATCCCGGTGCGCACCGCCGAAGGCCGCAAGATCAGGACCGCCTTCATCACCGACAAGAGCCATCGGCTGGTCTCGGCCGACTACAGCCAGATCGAATTGCGGGTGCTCGCCCATGTCGCCGAGATCCCGCAATTGCGGCAGGCTTTCGCCGACGGCGCCGACATCCACGCCATCACCGCGTCGGAGATGTTCAACGTGCCGGTCGAGGGCATGCCTTCGGAAGTCCGCCGCCGCGCCAAGGCGATCAATTTCGGCATCATCTACGGCATTTCGGCCTTCGGTCTCGCCAATCAGTTGTCGATCCCGCGCGAGGAGGCCGGCAACTACATCAAGAAATATTTCGAGCGCTTCCCCGGCATCCGCGATTACATCGAGGAGACCAAGGCCTATGCCCGCGAGCATGGCTTTGTCGAAACGATCTTCGGCCGCCGCATCCATTACCCCGATATAAGATCGTCCAATCCCTCGCTCCGCGCGTTCAACGAGCGCGCCTCGATCAACGCCCGCCTGCAAGGCACCGCCGCCGACATCATCCGCCGTGCCATGATACGCATGGAGGAGGCGCTGGAAAAAGCAGGCCTTTCGGCACGCATGCTGCTGCAGGTGCATGATGAATTGATCTTCGAGACCGTCGAGGCGGAAGTCGAGGCAACGATCCCGGTCGTGCGTCACGTCATGGAGAACGCGGCGATGCCGGCGGTCTCGATGTCGGTGCCGCTGCACGTCGACGCGCGGGCGGCGAACAACTGGGACGAGGCGCATTAGCCGTCGTCGTCATCCTAGGGCGGAGCGACGCGAAGCGGAGCGCAGACCCTAGGATCCATGCCGTTACATTAGCCTTGGATGCAACGGTGCAAAATGAAGCCGCTTCCGAGGCTGCGCCAAGTATCCTTAAATCTAGGCCGCCGCGACATTCTCATGTCACGGCATGGATCCTAGGGTCTCCGCGACGTCGCTTCGCTCCTGCTTCGCCCTAGGATGACGAAGCGATGGGCCTTAGGCCGCTTCGGCCAGGCACTTGGCACACGTCCCGCGAAACTCGATCACCGCCTTCTTGGCGGCGAAGCCGGTGGAGCGCACCCATTCGTCCAACTGGTGGCCGACATCGTGGTCGGACATTTCGGTGACCTGCCCGCATGTGTCGCAGATCGCGAAGGCGGTCATCGAATGGCTGTGGTCGTGCGGCTCGGCGCAGGCGACGAAGGAGTTGATGCTTTCGAGCCGATGCACGAAACCTGACTTCACCAGCGTATCGAGCGCGCGATAGACTTGGAGCGGCGCGCGAAAACCGCGCTCGCGCAATTGGTCGAGCAAGGTGTAGGCACTGAGCGGTCCGCTGGCGGTCTCGAGTTTCTCGAGCACGCACAGCTGGTTCTTCGTCAGCACATCCCTTGCCGCCATGATCCTGTTTCCAACTCGCCTTGCGTCGCTTGTGCCGCGCACAACGATCCATGTCCCATCCAGATAGCGACGAACAGGCATTTTTGCTACTGTTTCCAGCATTCTGCCCGCGAGGCGGTCGAGAACATCGATCGGAGCGGGGCAACAGGCAGGTTGCTCTGCGATGTGACGTTCAAAATACTGACAATATCTTCGGCAAGGATTGCCGCGCTTGGAAATTCGGTCGGGCTTGGGGAAGCAATCATGATCAAATTGACGCGGCGGACGCTGCTGGTCGGCACGTCCGCCTTGACCATGGCCGGCATGGTATCGTTCCGGACCATGGCCGCATCGCGCACCTACCATGCGCTGCTGGTCGCCTGCACCGAATATCCCAACCTGCCGCAGAGGAACTGGCTTGTCGGGCCGAAGAACGATGCAGCCCTCGTCCGCGACTATCTCCTGAAGAATGTGCCCGACCCCGTGCGCTTCGCGCCGGAAAACGTCACGCTGCTCGCCAAGGATGTCCCCGGCGCCAGTGGCCTGCCGACCCATGCGGCGATCAAGGCTGCATTGGCCGACCTTGCTGCCAAGGTCCAGCGCGACGATTTCGTCTACCTGCATCTGTCCGGTCACGGTGCCCAGCAGCCGCAGATGGTCAAGGGCGACGAAACCGACGGGCTCGACGAGATCTTCCTGCCCGTCGATATTGGCAAATGGATCAACCGCGATGCCGGCGTGCCCAATGCGCTGATCGACAACGAAATCGGCGCGGCACTCGACGCCATCCGCGACAAGGGTGCTTTCGTCTGGGTTGTGTTCGACTGCTGCCATTCCGGAACCGCGACACGCGCCGTCGAGGTCGATGACGAGCTAGAGCGCAAGGTCGAGTTCGCCGACCTGGTCGGCGGCAACGAGTCCGAGCGGGCTGCCGCGATCAAGGCCTATGACGAGGTGATTTCGGTCGCTGGCTCGCGCGGCATCGACGACAATGGCACGCGCAAGCCCGCCTTCACCCTGACGCCGACCGGTGGCGAACCGATCACCAAGGGCAAGCTGGTCGCCTTCTATGCCGCGCAGACGGTGGAGACGACGCCCGAGATGCCGTTGCCCAAGGGCATCGCGGATGCGCCGCGCTTGGGCCTGTTCACCTTCACCATCCTGTCCAAACTGGCCGAGAATCCCAACGTAACCTATCGCCAACTCGGCCAGGCCGTGCTGCAGCAATATTCGGCCGACAGCCGCACCCGGCCGACACCGCTGTTCGAGGGCGAACTGGATGCCCGCGTCTTCGGCACCGACAAGACCGATGCAGTCATGCAGTGGCCTGTCGTCATCAAGGACGGCGAAGCGACGATCGGCGCCGGGCTGCTGCATCGCCTCACCCCCGGCAGCAAGCTCGCCATCCTGCCATCGGCGTTATCGCCGCTGTCCGACGCTGTCGGATTTTTGGAAGTGCAGTCGGCAAAAAACCTGGAAAGCCGCGTCAAGCCGGTCGAGTTCGACAAGAAGCCGGCGCTCGAAGTCGCCGACATTCCCGCCAACGCCTATGCGCGGGTGGCGGAGATCGCCGTCGACTACAAGCTCGTCTTGGCGCGGCCGGCCATAGCCAAGGGACTTGAGAAGGAAACCGCTCTGGTCAATTCGGTTCTCGACGAACTGGCCACAGCCAGGGAGATCGGCTTCAACATCGAGCTGGTCGATCCCGGCAAGAGCGCCGACCTCCGCTTTGCGGTGATGCGCGAGAATGCCGTTCCCGGCGTCAAGGATGCGACCGACAAGCCGGCGCTGTGGTTCCTGCCGGCGTCGGGCGACGTGAGCCTGAAGGAGGGCGGCAAACCGCCGCTGATCATCATTCACGACCGCCACAAGCTGGCCGATGCAACGGCCAGGAACCTGCGCACCATCTTCCGTGCCACCGGGCTTTCGCGGCTGGCGGCGGCCTCGGACTACAAGCCCGAGGACGTCGACGTCCAGTTTCAGGTCAAACGTCGCGACAAGGATGGCCTCGAACCGCTGCAGGCTTCGGTTGTGCCGCGCGTCTCGCCGGGCGACGAAGTGCATGTGCTGGCCAAGAACGGCTCGGATCTGCTGGTCGACATCAACGTGCTCTATGTCGGCAGCGACTATTCGATCACTCATATCGTTGCCGAACGCCTCGCCCCGCAGGCCACGCTCGAGGAGGGACTGCTGGCCTTCACCGACACCAGCTTCGGCATGGAACGGATGATCGCGGTTTTGACCGAGGCGCCGCCGGAGAGCGAGAAGCAGGATCTGAGCTTCCTGGCACAGGACGGCGTCGCCTCGGCGACACGCGGAATGGGCTCCGCCGGCTTCTCCGACATGCTGACCGATCTCGGCATGGCGCCGGCAACCCGCTCGGTGATGCGGCTTGCCGACAAGAGCGGCCCGAAAGGCGCGGTGATGATCTTCCCGATGGAAACGGTGCCGCGCGCCTGAGCGGATGTCGGCGACCAGGGCCATATGGCTCTGTGGCGGCTCTTGCGCGATCGGCGCGATATGAGAACATTCCCGGCCGCGTCCTGGCGCATGACGGCCGGATGAAACGGATAGGATCGATTGTGAAGAATTCTGTGTTTTCCTGGCGTGGAACGGTAGCCGGCCTTGCCGGCGGCCTGTTGCTGATCGCCAACGCTTCGGCGGACGAGGCCTGCGGCCTGTGCGTCAAGCAGATCGTCACCAACTCGGAACTGGCGACGTGTTTTCTCGATCAGTACGACCAGTTCGCCAAAAGCGGCAGCGACGCGGTTATCGTCGATCTCAGCAACTGCGCCTCGCGCGGCGTCGTCGAAGCCTTGCCGTCCCCCAACAAGGGGGCGGCGGAGCCCGACGTGCAGTTCATGATTTCGCGCCTGCAACTGGAATGCCTGAAACGGAAGCTGGAGACGCCGGGCATCGTGCTGGATCCCTCCGCCACCATTGAACTGGACAGCTGCGGATGAAGAAGCCAACGGGCAACACCAGGCAGACGGCAGTGACCGCACCCGCAAAGGCGCAGGCCGGCAAACCGGCCCTGCAGGAAACCACCGAAGGTTTCCCGTGGCCAAGCAGCCACGAGATCAAGAAGGAGAGCAACCCCTTCACCGACCGCGACTGGCGCATGCTGGTCTATGCCTGGTCGGGCATGGCCGTGCGTCTCGCCATCATCTTCACCCTGATGTTCTCGGTCTACCAGTTCCTGGCCAACCAGGAGCAGAAGCGCGTCGAGCAGACCATGGCGCTTGTCGAGCTCTGGGAAAACAAGGACTACCAACAGGCGCAGCGTGCGCTGAAGGATCGTCTGACGGGCCTCAACGCCAAATACGACAATCTGCTCAGCGCCAACCCCTCGCCCACCGAGGAGCAGGTGTTCCGGCAACGCATCGGCATCGAGGCGATGACTGCCTCCGGCGGCGACATGCCGCTCGCCGATTTCAGCGAGAATTTCGACCGCATCGTCTATTTCCTCAACCGTCTGTCCTTCTGTGTCGACGGCGATTTGTGTTCGCGCAAGGTGACCGACGCTTATTTCCGCGACTATGCCGTCTCTTTCTGGAGCTATTTTGCCGGCTACATAGACAAGCAG
>NZ_RZTF01000140.1:3004-7288 GCF_004023175.1 Mesorhizobium sp. M7A.F.Ca.MR.362.00.0.0 | reverse complement strand
GACAAGCAGCGCAAGGCGGGTTCTCCCACTTTCGCTTCGGCAATCGAGACCTATGTGCGCAATGGGCCGCCCACGGCCGAAGCCAAATAGCGGCGCGAAAAAGGCGGCGGGATTGCGCCGCCGCCTTTGTCTCCACCGCGAATGCGCAGCGATTATTTATACAGGCTGTTGATCCACTGGACGTTGGCAGCATTCAGGCGCACGGCGGTGTTCGCGTCGGGGCTTTCCGCCACGTTGACACCGGTGACGATGCGCTGCTTGGCCTTGTTGTCGTAGGCATAGACCGAACTGCCGCTCGACCCTGGGAACGTATCGCAGTCGTACTGGAAATATTCCGGCGCGATGTTTTCGGCATGCACTTCGCAGTTTGCCTTCCACATCGTGCCCATCGGCTTGTCGCCGGGATAGCCGACGAGATTGGCGGTGAAATCGCCGAGATCCTCGTAGTTGGCATAGCCCAGCCAGCCGAGATTGGTGCCGACATCCTGCTTTAGCGTGACGATGCCGAGATCCCACAGCAGGACCGAACCATAATAACCCTGGTAGTTGTCGATGAAGCCTTGCAGCACATAGGCGCTTTCGAAGGCGAAGGCGCCGAACGGTGCGTCGTCGGCCGTGCTGCCGTTCAGCCCCGGCACGAACAGATAGTCGGAGAGCCAATCCTTATCCTCATGGCTGTAGAGGCAGTGCGCGGCGGTGAGCACCGTGCGCGGGCCGATCAGCGTTGCCGAACAGCTGCCGAAGCTGCCCGTCTTCGGTGATTTGGCTTCGAGATAGCCGATTGCCGAGAACGGATAGGTCTTGGTGTTCTTGACCTGCTCGCGATCGTCGGTGCCGAAAACCTGACGGCCGGCTTCGCCTTCGCCGAGGTCCGGATCCTCGGTCTTGCGCTCGGCCCCGTCTTTTCCGGTGGCCGGAGCGTTCAGTTCCTTGATGATAAGCTCCCGCAGCGCTTCGCTCGGCTCGATCTTGATCTCCTTGCCATCGGCGGACCGTCCGACGATGCCGTAGGATTTGACAGCCGTTGCCTCGTCGGCAAGCGGCGCGGCGCGGCTGTCTTCGTCGGTCAGCTTCGGTGGCGCGATCGGCTTTGCCCGCCCGGGCTTGTAGTCGCCTGAAGTCACGTCGCGCGCGCTTTCGCCATTGCCGGCACTGGCGGAGCCAGGATCGGCGGCGAAAACCGGGACCGTCCACATTGCGGTGGAAAGCAATGCGGACACAATGAGTGCGTTTGTCAGTTTTGTCATGGTGAGACTCTCCCAAAAGTCAGCAAGGACTGGATCAAGATACAGAAATATTGTCGAGATCGTGGTGGCGTCGAAAAAGGATTTTGGTTACCGCACTTGAAATTTGACCATCGCCTATGCGGTCGGTCAAAGCCCCCGCCAAAGACACCCGGGCGGATATATTGCCTAAATTAATACAACATTGGAATGACAATTAGCTTCCACATAGCCCGTGGGGGGCTATAGGGTTTTGAACGGGGTCTGCACAGGAACGCGATACGCGAAGCAGTGCCTGACTTGGTGTCCCTGCCGTGCCGCTACAACGAAAGCTGCGCGGCCTGACCACCAGTCTGAGGCTTGCTTTGTTGATCATGCGCCGGGGCTGGTCCGCTCGGGTACATATCAGGAGGGCTTCAGATGAACATCATCCATCGGTTCAGGCCGATCGCCGCTGCATCGCTGCTCGGCATCGCAGCCGCCCTTGCGGCAGCCAATTCCACCCAGGCCGACGAAGCGGTCGCCCGACCGGAGGCAGCGGTCTCGCCAATGAAGCGCGTGACGGAAGCCAGGGCGAAAGCCGCGGCGGAGAACCCCGACGCGGCCGACCGCGTCTATGGCGGCAACCAGGCCGAAAAGGGAGCCTATCCGTTCCAGGTCGCGCTGCTCACCACCGACAGGCTGGACGAGAACCCGGCCTCGCAGGCCAATGCCCAATTCTGCGGCGGCAGCCTGATCGCGCCGCAATGGGTGCTGACGGCAGCACACTGCCTCAACGACAAGGGTCAGCCGGTTTCGCCGGAGAGCGTCACCGTGCTGACCGGTGCAACCGATCTCAGCGAGGGCAAGCGCCACAAGGTGGTGGAGGTCATCGTCAACGAAGCCTACAGCGAGCAAACGCTCGACAACGATCTCGCCCTGCTCCGGCTTGCCGAACCGGCCGATGCGCCGACCATCAAGGTCGCCCATGAGGCAACCCCCGAGACCGGCAAGACGACGGTCACCGGCTGGGGCAAGATGCAGGACGGCACCTTTCCGACCACGCTGATGGTTGTCGATCTCGACCTGCAGCCGAACCAGGCCTGCAACAGCGGCATCAAGGCCATCTATGCGCGTGATCTGAAGGCAGCGCTCGGTGATCTGTCCCGCCGTATGCGCTATTCGGAAAAAGGCATCGACGCGGCCGCCAATGCGATCGCCGCCGACATGACCGACCCGCTGACCGGCAACATGATCTGCGCCGGCACCACCAGCGGCGTGCGCGATGCCTGCAACGGCGACAGCGGCGGCCCGCTGTTCATGACCGGTGCCGAAGGCCCGGTCCAGGTCGGCGTCGTCAGCTGGGGCGAAGGCCCGGCTGACGGCAGTGCGGCGTGCGGCCACAAGGAGGCCTACGGCATCTACACGCGGCTGGCCAACTACACCGGCTGGATCGAGGCGAAGATGAAGACCTCGGCTCCGGCGCCGGCAAAGCCCAAGGCGGGACTGGGCACCGCCCAGAAACCGAAAACGCCCTGAAGCAGCGCTGTTCGCTTTCAAGCAAAACGGCGGGAGAGGTTCCCGCCGTTTTGCTTGCCGGCTTATCGAGAGGACTTATTTTCGCGGCGGGCCTTTGCGCTCGGCGGAAGCCGCCCACAGATTAATGTCGGATTCGCGCGCATAGGTGTCGATCTCGGCGAGTTCGGCATCGCTGAAGTCGAGCACCTTGAGCGCGCCGACGCAGTCCTCGACCTGCTCCGGCCGGCTGGCGCCGATCAGCGCCGAGGTCACCCTGCCCTTGCGCAGCACCCAGGCCAGCGCCATCTGCGCCAGCGTCTGCCCACGCTTGCCGGCGATGGCGTTGAGCGCCTTGATGTTGGCGATGGTCTTGTCGTTGATGAAGGCTGTCTTCAGCGACTTGCCCTGGGAGGCACGGCTGCCATCGGGAATGCCGCCGAGATACTTGTTGGTCAGCATGCCTTGCGCCAGCGGCGAGAACACGATGGAGCCGACGCCGAGCCCTTCGAGCGTGTCGAGCAGGCCATCTTCCTCCACCCAGCGGTTCAGCATCGAATAGCTCGGCTGGTGGATGACGCAAGGCGTGCCAAGCTGCTTCAAGATATCGGCGGCCTCGCGCGTGCGCTGCGAATTGTAGGACGAGATGCCGGCATAGAGCGCCTTGCCCGAGCGCACGGCATGGTCGAGCGCACCCATGGTTTCTTCCAGCGGCGTGTCAGGGTCGAAGCGGTGCGAATAGAAGATATCGACATAGTCGAGCCCCATGCGCTTCAGGCTCTGGTCGAGGCTGGCCAGAATGTATTTGCGCCCGCCCCATTCGCCGTAGGGTCCGGCCCACATCTCGTAGCCGGCCTTGGTCGAGATGATCAGCTCGTCGCGGTAGGCGGCGAAATCGGTGCGCAGGATCTCGCCGAAGGCGGTTTCGGCAGAACCGGGCGGCGGACCGTAATTGTTGGCAAGGTCGAAATGCGTGATGCCGAGGTCGAAGGCCTTGCGCGCGATCGCCTGCTTGGTCCTGTGCGGCGTGTCGTTGCCGAAATTATGCCACAGGCCGAGCGAGATTGCCGGCAGCTTCAGGCCGGAGCGGCCACAGCGGTTGTAGATCATTTTTTCATAGCGGTTTTCGGCAGGCGTGTAGGGCATCGGAAAATCCTCAAATGGAAGCGAGCCGGTCGGCTGCATCGCGACAACGCGGCGAGTTGGCTCTGCCCCTCACCTTTACCCTCTCTCCGTCGGAACGGGGAGAGGGTTGAGGTGTGCTGCCCTATTTCTTCTTCGCCAAAAGCGCCTTGGCTTCCTTGACGCCAAGTGCGGCCGGCCGTTCGCAGGTGGTCTGCATGGCGACGAACTTGCCGGTTTCGCCGGAGCGCAACAGGCCGGTCATCACGTCGACGGCGTGCAGCGCCAGCTCCATCGAACAGCGGTGCGGCCGGCCTTCCGCGATCGCCACTGCCATGTCGGCGAGGCCCGATGTGCGGTAGTTGGCCATCATGCCTTGCGAATGCATCTCGTTGGGCACGCCGAATGGATGCGGCCAGTTCGGCAGCTTCTTGACCGGCTTGGC
>NZ_RZTF01000140.1:0-2994 GCF_004023175.1 Mesorhizobium sp. M7A.F.Ca.MR.362.00.0.0 | reverse complement strand
CGGTGAAGCGAACGTCACCACCGAAGAAGTTCGGGTCCGGCACGAACACCGTACCCGCCTCGCCATAAAGCTCCATCGGCGCGTGGCCGTGGGCCCAGACGTCCCAGCTGGTGTTGAGCGTTATAACGGCACCGTTCTCGAACTCCAGCAGCCCATGGATGGTCGTCGGCGTGTTGACCGGTATCTTTTCACCCGCGCGCGGCTTTGAACTGATCGTCCGCTCCTTGGCCGGCGTCGTCGCGAAGGCCGCGACCTGTTTCACCGGTCCGATCAGCTGGATCAGATTGGTGATGTAGTAAGGCCCGATATCGAGCACGGGACCGGCGCCCGGCTGGAAGAAGAAATCCGGATTGGGATGCCAATGCTCCATGCCGTGGCCCATGACATGGCAGGTACCGCTCGTGACCTTGCCAAGCTTGCCGGTGTCGATCAGGTTGCGCACCAGTTGGTGCGCGCCGCCGAGGAAAGTGTCTGGCGCCGAGCCGATCCGCAGGCCCTTTTTCTCCGCCCGCTTCTTAAGGTCGAGCCCTTCCTTGACCGACAGCACGAACGGCTTTTCCGAATAGACGTGCTTGCCGGCGTCGAGGATCTGCTTTGACACTTCATAGTGCACCGCCGGGATGGTCAGGTTGACGATGATGTCGATGTCGTCGGCCTTGAGCAGGTCTTCGACGGTCTCGGCGCGCAGCTTGAACTCCTTCGCCCGCGCCTTGGCCGCCTCCATGTTGATGTCGGCGCAGGCACGCATTTCGATGCCGCGAAACAGCGGCGCCAGCGAAAAATACGCTTTCGAGATGTTGCCGCAGCCGATGACGCCGATGCCAAGTTTCTTTGCCATGCTGATTGCTCCTAATATGTTTTGGCGGCTGCGATGGAGCGGCGGGCGAAACGCTCGATGTCGTTGGGGTTGTCCTGTTCCATGACGTAGTATTGGGCAGCACTCTTGGCACGCAACACCTTGATCAGACCGGCCCAGTCGATGGTGCCATGGCCGACATCCGACCAGCCATCCTCATCCAGCCCCTCGCCGGGCTTGGCCATGTCCTTGACGTGGACGGCGCTGATGCGCTTGCCGTGTTTTTCGATCCACGACAACGGATCATCGCCGCCGCGCACCACCCAGGCAACGTCCATCTCCCAGCTGACATCGGGCGCGGATGACAGGATGTGATCCTGCGGCACCGATCCGTCGGCAAGTTTCTTGAACTCGAAATCATGGTTGTGCCAGGCAAAGCCGTAGCCGGCCTTTTTCGCGGCGTCGCCGACTTTGGCCAGGCGTTCGCCGAAGCCGCGCCACCCGGCCACGTCTGATGGCCGCTGGTCGGGCATCAGGAAGGGACAGATGAGCAGCGTGATATCAAGTGCGTCGGCGGTTCTGCGCACGCCGTCGAAATCGTTCTCGAGCGCGTCGATCGAGAAATGCCCAGTCGGCATGGCAAGCCCGTTCTTGTCGAGCTCGGCGCGGAATGCCACGGGATCATCATAGACGCCGCCAAAACCTTCGACCTGGGCGTAGCCGAGCTTGCCGAGCATGGCGAGCACACCGTCCCAGGGTTGGAAATTGCGGGCGCTGTAAAGTTGGAATGACCAATTCATCGTCTCTGTCCGTTTCGCTTGGGGATTGTCGTTGGAAGGTTGGTTCTCAAAAGCTAGATGCGTGTGCCCGTTGCAGTGTCGAAAAGCGAAGCGCGCATCGGATCGAAGCCAAGCGTCACCGCCTCGTCATTCTTGGGCGTGCGTTCCGAGGTCACTCGGACGCTGAAATTCTGCTGGGCAAGCTTCAGCCAGACCAGCGTGTCGGAGCCCATGGGTTCGACCACCTCGACATTGGCGGCTATCGAAAACGGCCAACCGGTGCCGCTGTTCAGACTGACATGCTCGGGCCTGATACCGAATGTGACGGGGCCGGGAGCCGGAGGCTTGGCAAAGTCGTAAGTGCCGAGCGGGATCTTGATATCCTCGGCCGCGAACCGCCAGCCGCCGTCGGCGTCTTCCAGGCGGCCATCGACGAAGTTCATTGCGGGCGAGCCAAGGAAGCCGGCGACGAAGCGGTTGACCGGGCGGTTGTAAATGGTCTGCGGCGCATCGAGCTGCTGGATAACGCCGCCCTTCATCACCGCGATGCGGTCGGCCAGCGTCATCGCCTCGATCTGGTCGTGGGTGACGTAGATCATGGTGTTCTGCAGCTTGCGATGCAGCAGCTTGATCTCGACGCGCAGTTCGGCGCGCAGCTTGGCATCGAGATTGGACAGCGGCTCGTCGAACAGGAACACGTCGACATCGCGCACCAGCGCCCGTCCGATCGCGACGCGCTGGCGCTGGCCGCCGGAAAGGGCGGCCGGCTTACGCTGCAGCAGCGGTTCGATCTGCAGGATTTCAGCCGCCCGCGCGATCCGCTTGGCGATCTCTTCTCTTGGCGTGCCGGCGACACGCAGCCCGAAGGACAGGTTCTTCTCCACCGTCATTTGCGGATAGAGCGCATAGGACTGGAACACCATGCCGATGCCGCGGTCCTTGGGCTCTTCCCAGGTGACGTTCTTGCCCTTGATGAAGATGCGGCCCTCGGAAACGTCGAGCAGGCCGGCAATGCAGTTGAGCAAGGTCGACTTGCCGCAGCCGGACGGCCCGAGCAGCACGATGAACTCGCCATCGGCGACATCGAGATTGAGCGTCTCCAGGACGGTCACCGCACCGAAGTTCAGCGACAGGTCCTGGATCGAAACGCTGGTATCATTGGCTGCCGTCATCGCCGTCACCCCTTCACCGCGCCGGCGGCGATGCCGCGTACGAAAAGCTTGCCGGAAATGAAGTAGACGATGAGCGGCACAAGCCCGGTCAGGATGGTTGCGGCCATGTTGACGTTGTACTCCTTCACGCCTTGCACCGAATTGACGATGTTGTTGAGCTGCACCGTCATCGGATAGGTGTCGGGGCGGGTGTAGACGACGCCGAACAGGAAGTCGTTCCAGATGCCGGTCACCTGCAGGATGATGT
>NZ_RZTF01000013.1:36812-48971 GCF_004023175.1 Mesorhizobium sp. M7A.F.Ca.MR.362.00.0.0 | reverse complement strand
CGAATATTCCGATCAGCGCCCCTATGGTCAGCGTGCGCACGCTGACGGTGCGCGCAGCTACGTAGGCGCAGGCAATATGGGAAAAATACTGGACCGACGTCCTTGCGGTGACGCCGGGAGCCTGTGACCAGAAAACCGAGAAGCAGATATAGGCCGCAAACAGCAGCGGCAGCCAGGCGCTGGACAGATGCCGCAGAAACCGCCGGTAGTCGACCAGGATGAGCGGAAGCCAGACCGCATAATAGGCCAGGATCAAGATTTGGCCGAAGATGACCGAATAAGAAAACGCCCAGATCGAAACGGCTACGGCAAAGGCGCCATAGACCGAATTCTTCTCGGGATCGATAAGCAGGGACTTTGGAATCTTCATCTCAGGGTTCCGCCGACACGACCCAGGGCCGGCAAGCCATGAGCCGGCCGGAATCTTCGCAAATATGGGCGTGCAATAAACGGCGTCTCCATTGTGCAGTGCAATATAACCTATTGCGCCCGGCGCTCAATGGCAAATCCGGTCACCTTGTCTTACAGCGAGGCATCTGCGGAGAGATCAGCCGCTACCAAAGCGCTCCGCCGGTGATCTGGATGTTCTCCATGGTGATGCCCTTGGCGAGATCCGAGCACAGGAAGACCGCCAGTGCGGCAATCTCCTGCGGCTGCAGCATGCGCTGCTGCGGGTTGCCTTTGGCGATCTCGGCCATCGCTTCCTCAGCGGTGCGCCCCTTGCCTTCGCGCTCGACGACCTGCGCCACATTGCGGCGCATCAGTTCGGTCTCGACCCAGGTCGGGCTGATCATGACGCAGGTGACGCCATGCGCTGCCCCCTCCAGCGCCACGCAGCGCGTGAGGCCGAGAAGGCCGGCCTTGGACGCGCAGTAGGCTGGGTTGTCCTTCCAGCCGACCGAGGCGGCGGTTGAGCCGATGTTGACGATGCGGCCCCAGCCGCGTTCGATCATGCCCGGCAGTACCGCACGCGTGACGCGGAAGGCGCCCGTCAGGTTGGTATCGACGATCTTGTCCCATAGCGCGTCGGAATGGCCGCAGACCGGCTGCTCCGCGGTCGTCCCAGCGGCATTGACCAGGATATCGGCGGGGCCGATGGCCGCCTCGGCGTCAGCCGCGAACCGATTGGCGACGTCGCTGTCGCGAACGTCGAGGTGTGCGGCGTGAACCCTCGTTCCGTGGGCGGTAAGGGCCGCACGCACGCGCTCGATCTCGTCCGCGCCGGGATAATAGGCGGCATCGGACCTGTCGGCGCCGGCCGGCGCGATGTAGGAGCCGACGGCGACGTTCGCGCCGGCTTCAGCCAAAGCCGTGGCAATGGCAAAGCCCATGCCCGAGAACCCACCGGTAACGATGGCGCTACGGCCGGAAAGGTTGTTCATGGCGCACGGTCTCCACTTCGTCCGGGCAGGCAATCAGGCCTGACCGTATTTGGCAATCACACCGGCGCAGCCTCCATCGCCAGCGTTTCATGTTTGCTGGAGCGGTTTGCCTAGCCATTCGCGATAGAAGCCTTCGAGGTCGGGCTCGAAATCGTGGACGATGGGATAGCCAGGTGCCGCCGCTTCCACTTCGTGCAGCGTGCCGCATTGCGGACAGATGAATTCGCGGATCTCCATCCATTCGGCATCGGGGAGATCGCTGTTCGGGTAGATTTCGCGCAAAGCCTCCTCGGTGTTGCGGACGTTGATCGCAGCCTTCAGCTTCCAGTTCTTACGATAGTCGCCGAAGGAGTGGCCGCATTCGCAGCGGGTAATGCGCTCATCGCCACTCTGGCAGATGAACAGATGGTCCGAGACCGGCAGCAGGATCGGATCCTTCCAGGCGACACGATCCTGATAGACGGCAACCATCTTGAAGAAACGGTCATCGTCCTTGTAGGCACTCATGATCCGCCTTGTCTGTGGCCAGGGCAGCTTGCCTGCGGCCAGATCGCCCAGGACTTCCTTGCTGTACGAGGTCATGGCTTTGCTCCCGGCATGAAGATCGATCTGGCATCGACGTTCCAGAACTCGCTGAATTCGCTGGTGAAGCGCGGCGACAGCTTGATCGCGCTGGCGTACATTTTCTTCACCTCGGGGGCGAAATCGGCCTTTTCGACACGACCGCGCTCCTTGGCGATCCAATCCACCACAGGGACCGCCTTGGCCAGACGCTCCTTGCGCATAGCGGCGCGGCGCTCGACCGTGGCGTCGATATCGGCGATGGGATAGCCGTCTTCATCGTCCTTCAGCACAATGCCGAAAACCTGCTCCGCCGCTTGCCGGGTGAGAAAGCCGTTCTCGACATCCCAGGCGGTCTTGATCGGATCGCGCTCCAGTACGTCGCCGTAACCACCGCCGCCATTGTAGGAATGGCTGAAGATGTCGCCGGATTTGTGCGGCGCGGTGATGTAGGGGCCCTCGACCACGACATGGTCGCCACCGATGTTCCGCTCGTAGTCGGAGACATGCGGATCGATGCCGGGCGCATGCGCCAGCGGTTCGCCTTTTGCCGCGAGTTCGTGAATGTCTGAGTTGCGCACGGCGCGATGCTTCTGGCAGGTCGGCGCCGGATAACCGCCGCACATGCCGCCATTGTCGAACACGCGCGAAGAATGTTCGGAGGTGTGGAGCCGCAGATGCGACGTCTTGTTGATCAGCCAGGTCGAGACGAAGGAACAGCCGCCGCGATATTTGCCGGCACCGCCGGAGTTGGGCACGATCGAGCGGCCGATATAGACCATCGGCATCGACTGTTCCCAGACCTCGATGTTGCCCATGTCGGATTCCGGGTTCCAGCCGACATAGGCGGTGTCGAGACCATCCTTGATTGCGAGCGCGCCGGAGCCGGCGGCGGCGCATTCAAAATGGGCCATGCCGAACGGCGTGCCGTACTGGCTCTCGCCACCCATTTCGATCATGGGGCTGTTGACCTGACCGACGAAGGCCTCCTCGACGAAGCCGCGCGCGACAAAACTGCGCGACAAAAGCCGCTGGAAGACGCCATAGGCTGGCAGCAGCAGCGCCCATGAGGTGGCGGTCGCCACCATCTCGTTGTCGGGATTGGTCCAGGTGCCGTGCGGCAGTTTCAGTTCGGTCGCCATCCAGGCGCCGTCATTGACCAGCCCTTCGAAATTCATGTGCTGGGTCAAGGTGACGAACATGCCGCCATCCATGCCGGCCGGCGTGCAGTTCATCGAATGGTAGCCCCAGGGCTGCGTGCCCTCGAAGTCCATGGTGATCTTGCCGTCGGTGGTGATCTCCATCTCGATCGGGATGTTGTAGAGCCAGTCCGGATCGCCGAGCAGCTGGAAGCCGGGTTTGCCTGCGGTGACGTGGCCGTAAAAAGTGTGGCCGCGATAGATTCCGGGGACGGTGAGCTGGCGGGTGCGGGCGAGCTGGGCACGGCGGCCTTCCTCGATGAACTCCTTCGACACCTTCATCCAGTAGTCGAGGCCGATCTCGGAAATCAGCTGCTTGACGCTTTCGCGCATGTCGATGCAGGATGCGACTTTGGCCTTCTCGTCGAGCACCCAGTAGATCGGCATTCGCAGATTGCGCTCGCAGCGGATGACGTAGTCGCGGCGGATCTCGTCGTTCTCGCCGATCTTCTCGGCGCAGACGAACAGACCCTCGGTGAAGCGCTCCTGCGCGAGACACACATCACCGCCTGGGGTAATGCCGCCAGCCTCCAGCTCGTGGCAGACGGCGCCGGCCCAGCCGACAAGCGTGCCTTCATGAAAGATAGGCACCACGTCCATCACGTCGGGCACCTGCACAGTGCCTATGAAGGCGTCGTTGTTGGCGAAAATGTCGCCTTCGCGGATGCGAGGGTTGTCCTCGTAGCCGTTTTTGATCATCCATTTGATGAAGCGGCTCATCGTATGGACGTGCACCATGATGCCGTTGGAGAGAGCGATGGCGTCGCCTTCGGGCGTGTAGATGGCGACCACCATTTCGCCGACCTCGCGCACGCCGGGCGAGGCCGAGATGCGGCGCGCCATTTCGCGCGCCGAGACGCAATAGGCGCGCAGCTTGGTGTGCAGCGTCTCGAATTTCAGCGGATCCTGGTTGCGCAGCGTGAGTTCCGTAATGCCGTCATAGCAACCGGTCTCTTCCATCAGCCGCTCGGAATCGAGCAGTCTTTCGCGAAGGCGCAGGGCCGAGGCAGGTTTGTCCAACATGGCGGTCGCCCTCTCAAGCGTGGGTGTAGTGCAGCAGCGTCCATTCATCGACATGGACACGGTCCTGCGGATGAACGACGAGCGTGGTGGCGGGATGTTCGATGATGGCCGGGCCGATGACTTCGTGGCCTGGCTGAAGCAGATCCATCTCGTAGAGATTGGCCTTGTGCCAGCGCCCACCGATATAGGCCTCGCGCACGCCCTTGTGGGCGGCTGCCGGGTTAGAGGCGCCGAGCGGTCGCTTGAGCAGCACCGGCTTGACCTTGTCGGCGGTGGCGATCAGCCCGAGTTCGGTGATGGTGAAGCCGGCTTCGCCATAACGTGACACGCGATGGTTGACCTTCGCATAGACCGCCTCGAACTCGTCGATAACCCTGCGCATGTCGTCGGCCGAACCGACCTTGGCAAGCGGCGCCATGACTTCGACGTCCTCGAGCTGGCCGGTGTAGCGCATCATCAGGAACGGCACGGTCCTGATCTTCTCCCTGGTATGGCCGTCGGCGATCATCTCGTCGACCGCTGCCTTGGTCAGGTCGTTCCAGACCGTGGTGACCTTGGCGCCGAAGGCGGCCAGCGTAGCCTCGTCGGCGCGTGACGGGATGTCGTGCTGGGTGGAGACGGAATGACGCCGCATGAAATCGGCCGTGGTGCAGCCGAAGGCGGAGAAGGCGGCCGCGAACTGGAAGGTGATGATGTCCTTGAAGCCGATGCCCCTGGAGCAGCCGGCCAGATGCAAAGGTCCCGAGCCGCCATAGGACAGCAGCGTGAATTCGGAGGGATGGATGCCTTGCCCGGAAATGACCCGGCGCAGCGCGTTGTTGGCATCGGACTCCAGCATGTCGATCATGCCTTCCGCGGCTTCCTCGACACCAACGCCGAGCACGCTGGAGCACTTTTCCTCGAAGGCGCGGCGCGCCTTTTCGACCTGCAGCACGACCTTGCCGCCCAGGAAATAGTGTGGGTTGAGGCGGCCGAGGATGGCGTCGCAATCGGCGATGGTCGGCTCGGTGCCACCGCGATCGAAGCAGATCGGACCGGGATCCGAGCCGGCGCTTTCCGGCCCAAGCGAGACCTTCTTGGTCAGGGGATCGACCTTGAGGATCATGCCGGCGCCGGCGCCGATCGTGTCGAGATGCAGCGTCGGCACGTTGAGCTTGAAACGGTCCATCAGCGGCTCGTTCTCGATCCGCGTCTGGCCGCGTGTGATGACGCCCATGTCGAAGGAGGTACCGCCCATGTCCGAGCAGATCAGCGAGTCGTTCCCGATCAGCTTGCCGACATAGGCAGCGCCCAGAATGCCGCCGATCGGGCCGGAGATCATGGTTTCATGCAGGCGCGGGTGGTTGATCGAGGTCAGGCCGCCGAAGGAGAGCAGCGTCTGCACGCCATACTTGAAGCCGTATTTCTTCGAGACGTCCTCTATACCCCTAAGCTGCTTGCGGCCGCGCGAGGTGGCGTAGGCCTCGATCAGCACCGAATTCAGCCGCGACTGCTCGCGGATGACCGGGCGGACCTCATGGCTGGTGTAGACGATGATGTCGGCGCCGGCCTTGTCGACCTCCGCGCGGCAGATCTCGGCGATGCGCTTCTCGTGCACCGGATTGACATGCGAGAAGATGGTCATGATGCAGATCGCCTCGACCTTGTCGGCGATCAATTTTTTCGCGGCGATGGAGACCTCGTGTTCGTAGAGCGGCAGCACGATGTCGCCGAACTGGTCGATGCGCTCGGTGACGCCATGCGTGCGGCGGCGCGGCACCAGCGGATCTGGATGGTGATGGGTGACGGCATGCAGCCGGTCGGCATAGGAATAGTCGGCCCAGGCCTGCAGCCCCCGGCCCATCAGGATCATGTCCTCGAGGCCCTTGGTGGTGATCAGGCCGAGCCGGCGGCCGGTGCGCGACAACAGTGTGTTGAGCATGCCGGTGCCGGAATAGAGCACGACGTTGACGCCGGAAAACAATGATTCCAGCGAGATGCCCCAGGCATCCGCCGCGTCCTCGGCAGACGCGAGAAAACCTTCGGCTTCGTTCTTCGGCGTGGTCGCCGACTTGCCGATCTTGAAGTGGCCGTCCTGATCGACAAGGATCGTGTCGGTCATGGTGCCGCCGGCGTCGATACCGATGACGATTGGATTGCCGACGATGGGGCCGGTGAGATTGGGTTGGGTCACGGTCGCCTCGGGATCTGGTCTAGGTTGACGCAAGGCTAGATTCGATGGGCGGCTTCGCGCCATATGCCTAAAGACATAATGACGGCTGAGCTGACATCGCCGAGAAAAGGGCATGCGCATGGAGACCATCTGGGCGCCGCTCGCCAAAGCGATCGCCGCCACTGGCACGGACAGGCATGTCGACTGCCTGATCGACCTGATCGGCGCGGATATCGAGCATGACCTCGTCACGGTGACGCGCTATTCGACGACGCAGACACCCGAATTCATCAAGCACCGACGCTTCTCGGACGAAATGGTCCGGCGCTATCTCGACAATTACTATGTCTTCGACCCGTTCTATGCGTCGTGGCGACGCGAGCGAAGGCTGGGCATCATGCCGCTGAAACGGCTTGCCAACGATGAGGCCAAGCGCGGCCAGTACATAGCCGGCTTCCTGGCGCAGTCGGAGATCTGCGACGAGGTCGGCATCATGCTGGCGGACGGCGGCGACTGGTGCCTCGGCATCTTCCTCGACCGCTCGACCACGCTATTCAAAGACAGCGAGATCGCCCTGCTGGATGAACGGCTGCCGGTGTTCGAGGCGCTGCATGCGCTCGACATCAAGGCGCGCGGAACGGAATTCTCCCGCACGTCAGCGCCGACAGGCCCCGGCGCCTCGCCCCGGCGGGAACCGACCATTCCAGCCAGCCTGTGGCCGGAGCTGTCACTACGCGAGCGGGAATTGGTCCAACTGATCCTCGCCGGTCACCCGACGGCCAACATCGCCGAACGCCTCGTTATCACCGTCGGCACGGTCAAGAACCATCGCCGGCGCATCTACGAGAAGCTCGACATCACCACGGAGCGGGAATTGTTTTTGCAGTTCTTCCAGCATCGGGTCGACCGATAGCCCGGGTTCGGACAGCTAAGCGGGTTACGCTTTTCCCGTTGCAGGTTAGAGCTCATCCTCCCAATTGGCGCCGCCATAGAACACACGGAAGATCACCACTTGGTCGGATTCCACTGTAAAGGTCACCGTTACACGGCGCTCGAAACCGACAACCCGAAGCCCTGGCCGCAGATCGTCACGGCGTGTTCCGCGCTTCGAGGCGTAGTCGAGACCCTGGCAGTAGGCTTCGTTACGCTCGATATAGCGTATGGCCGTGACGTTGCCGGCGGCGATCTCGATGGTGTCGTATATCCATCTTAAGTCCGCTAAGGCTTCCGGCAACAGAACAATATGCCGGCGCTTCACACATCCCTCTTAAAGCGGGCGGCGTGGTGAGCGCGGATGTCGTCAAAAGCCTGGCTGGCTGGGATAACTCGGGAAGGATCCGCCTTCCACCTGTCATAGGTCGGCACAACCTCCTCGCGGAGCCAGCGCTCTACGGCCGCGTCGCGCTCTTGCAGGGCGCGAAGGCCGGCGCGGATCACTTCACTGCTGGTCGCGTAGGTTCCTGATTCAACGAGACGGTCGATGAAAGCAGCCTGCTCTGTTGGCAGGCTGAAGGTGCGCTTTTCGGTGGCAGCCATGATTTCTCCTATAATGTCGGTGTGATTATATCATACCAATATCCAATACGTTAGAAAACCTGTCGGCCCAAGAAACCGACATCGGCGCTGCTAGCAGTCTCAAAATTCCTCTTGCGGAACCGCGCCGTCCCGGCTTAGTCTTTGCCTTCTCGCAAAAATGAAATTTAATTCCATTTGCCTGCAACCTTCTTGCCAGCGTCGTGACCCAGGAAAAATGAACGGCCCAATCGACTGAGAAAATATTTGATATATCATCTACCAGAACGGAAATAGCTGACATGGTCCAGCAGACATCGATCCAGCCATCGGCGCCCTGGTTGCGGCTAGATGTCGATGATTCGGACTGGACCGACGCCGAGGTGTCGAGCCTGGTGCGCTGGTATCACCAGATGCTGCTCATCCGCCGTTTCGAGGAAAAGGTGCTCGATCTGGCCAATGCCGGGCTGGTGCATGGTCCGGCCCACGCCAGCATCGGACAAGAGGCCACGGCGGTCGGCGCCATGTCCGTGCTCGGCACCGGCGACCGCATCAACGGCACCCACCGTGCCCATCACCAGGTGCTGGCCAAGCTTGTCAACGCGCAGATGCCCGGCGGATTCGACCCGCTGCATGATGCTTTCAACCCAGGCATGCAGGGATCGGTTCGCGGCCTGATGGCCGAGATCATGGGCCTCAAGTCAGGCTATTGCGGCGGCCGTGGCGGCTCGATGCATATGCGCGACGATGCCTCCGGCATCCCAGGCACCAGCGCCATTATCGGCGGCAACCTGCCGCACGCGGCGGGCTATGCGCTCGCCGACAAACTGCTCGGCACCGGCAACATCTCGGTCGCCTTCTTCGGCGACGGCACGATGATGGCGGGACCGGCCTACGAGGCGATGAACATCGCCGCGCTCTACCGGCTGCCGGTGATCTTTTTCGCCGAAAACAATCTCTATGCCGTCTCCACGCACATCAATGAGCAGACGCGAGAGACGCGGCTGGCCTCGCGCGGACCTATGCTCGGCTTTCGTGGCATCGAATGCGACGGCATGGATGTGGTGGCAGTCCACCATGCCATGCGCGAGGCGCGCCGGACGATTGAGGAAGACGGCGGCCCGGTGCTGGTCGAGGCGCTCTGCTATCGGTTTCTACACCAGAGCGGCGCCCGCCCGGGCAGCGAATTCGGCTACCGCACGCGCGCCGAGGAAGACGTCTGGAAAGCGCGCGACCCGCTTGCCACGATGGCGGCTCGCCTGAAGACGATGGGCATCCTGAACGCTTCGGACCTCGGTACACTCGACCAGCGCGTCATGGAGGTGGTCAACACCGCTGCCGATTCCCTGACCGAGATGAGCGGCAACGCGCTGCGCATTCCTGATCATCTGTGGCCGGACCCAAGCGACGTCGACAACCAGATCCGCGGCGATCTTTCCGAACTGAAGGGCGAGCGCTTCCTCGAGATCGAGGACGCGCCGGCCGACACCAGGCCGGTCAAGTTCATGGTTGCCGCGTCCGAGGTGATTGCGCGCGCCATGGAGCAGGACGCGCGCATCATCATCATGGGCGAGGATGTGCACCGGCTGCGCGGCGGCGTTTCGGGCGCCACAAAGGGCGCGCTGGAGCGCTGGCCGGAGCGTGTGCTGGCGATGCCCATCGCCGAGAATGGTTTTGTCGGGGTGGCGCTGGGTGCAGCGCTTTGCGGCTTGCGGCCGATCGTCGAGATCATGTTCGGCGACTTCTGCCTGGTTGCCGCCGACCAGCTGTTCAACGCGGTCAGCAAGGTGCGCCACATGTTCGGCGGCGGCTTTCCGGTGCCAATCGTGGTCAGGGTGCGCGTCTCGCCGCACACCGGCTACGGCTCGCAGCATTCGGGCGATCCGTCCGGCCTGTTCGCCCTGTTTCCCGGCTGGCGCATCGTCGCGCCGACGACGCCCTTCGACTATATCGGCCTGATGAATTCAGCGCTGAAATGCGACGATCCGGTCGTCGTCATCGAGCATGTCGAGCTGTTCCCGAGCGAAGGCCCTGTGCCTGCGGACGACCGCGACTATTGCGTGCGGCTCGGCAAGGCGAAGATCGTCAGGCCGGGCAGCGCCTGCACACTGCTCACCAGCGCCAGCATGGTTGCCGTCGCCAGCCAGGTGGTCGAGGAGACCGGCGCCGATGCCGAGATCATCGACCTGCGCAGCCTCGACCCGACCGGGCTCGACTGGCCGCTGGTAGAGGCCTCGATCCGCAAGACCAACCGGGTAGCCGTCATCGAACAGGTGCAGCGTGGGCTATCGCTTGGCGGACGACTGACACAGGAGATTCAGGATCGCGTGTTCGATTATCTCGATCACGAGATCCTGCATGTGACGGGAAGCCTCTCGGCTCCCGTCGTATCGGCCCCGCTCAACCGCGCCGCACTGGGCGGCGCTGAAAAGCTCAAGGCCGCGCTTCAATCCCTCACTGCCGTGGGTGGATAGAGCGAACGCATTGCCACAAAGATCCGACAAGAAAATGGGAGAACTGACATGAGCATCCTACAGAGAAACAAGACCAGGGCGAAGATGCTGGCAGCCGTGCTGCTGGCCACCAGCGCCTTCTGGGCGCCGGCCACGTTCGCGCAGGACAGCAAGCCGCTGGTCATTGCGCGCAACATCGACCTCAACTCGCTCGATCCGCACCGCGCCTTCTGCGACACCTGCCAGATCTACAATTCCAGCGTCTATGAATCGCTGCTGACGCTGGACAAGGACAACAAGCTGATCCCGCTGCTCGCCTCGAAGTGGGAAGGCAATGCCGACCAGAGCAGCTTCACCTTCACGCTCGACCCGGCCGCCAAATTCTCGGACGGTTCGCCGGTCGAAGCCAAGGACGTGAAATGGTCCTGGGAGAGGCTGAAGAACCTCAAGGGCAGCGCCTCGTTCCTGATGGACAATGTCGCCTCGATCGAGACCCCGGACGCGCATACGGTGGTCGTCAAGATGGTCGCGCCGAGCTCCGAATTCCTCAACATCGCGGCGGCGCCCTACGCAGCGGTCGTCAACAGCAAGGTTGCTTCCGAAGCCGGCGCCAAGGCCGATGCGGATGCTTCGACGACAGACAATGCCGAGGCCTGGTTCCTGGCGCATTCGGCCGGCAGCGCGCCGTTCGTGCTGAAATCCTATGAGCCCAATTCGGAACTGCGGCTGGCGCGCAACGACAAGTACTGGCGCACCGCGCCGGCGCTGAGCGAAGTCGTCATCCGCCAGACCAAGGATGCGGTGGCGCAGGCACAGATGCTGCAGAGCGGCACCGCCGACATCGCCATGCAGATCGACCCGGACACGGCCAAGACGATGACCGGCAGCGACGTGAAAATCGAGACCGTGCCGTCCTACAATTTCATCTATGTGGCACTGTCGCCCGGCGCCAAGGCCAACAAGGTTCCGCTGACGCCCGAAGTGCGCGAGGCCATTTCGCTCGGTCTCGACCGTCCGAGCATCCTGGACTTCACCATCGGCTCCGAGGGCCAGTTGATCAGCGCACCGATCCCGCTCGGCTTCCCCGGCGGTTCGGGCTTCGAGGCGCAACCCTATGACGTCGCCAAGGCAAAGGAACTTCTGGCCAAGGCCGGCCATGCCGACGGCTTCGAGATGGAAGCGGCGTTTCCCGGCATGAACGTCTATGGCGTCGATCTGTCGCTGTTGATGCAGAAGGTTCAGCAGGATTTGGCCAAGATCAACATCAAGCTCGACCTGCAGCCGATCCCCTTCGCCAACTGGCGCGAACGCGTCAATGGCGACGGCATCCCGATGACGGCGGTGTTCTACGCGCCGGACTATTACGGCACGTCGCAATACGTCGATTATTTCGCCATGACCAAGGGCAGCCCGTGGGCGCGCCGCGCCGGCGCGGAGCGCGACCCGTCGGTGCTCAATCCGAAGGAAGCGGATATCTACAAGGCAGCCCTTGCGGCAAGCGGCGACGAGGCCGCCAAGCTGTGGCATCAGGCCGGCGAGGAGATGATCAAGGACAGGATCATCCTGCCGTTGATCAGCCCGAACCTGATCCTGGCCTACAAATCGGACGTCAAGGGCGTGCGTTACAGCGCCTGCTGCAACCTCCCGCTGGCGGAACTCAGCCACTGAGCGAAAAGATGCGGGAGGCGGCCAGCCGCCTCTCGCTTCCTCATCCTGGACGGTCAGCAAATCCTGTTCTTCCAGCATTAAGATCAATATATGATATATCAATACGCGGAGAACTCGCTATGACTTCCCTGATCAACTCCAAAGACCAGTTGCTGCGCGAGCGCGCGGCCTCGGTCATTCCGGGCGGCATGTGGGGGCACATGGCGACG
>NZ_RZTF01000013.1:21384-36804 GCF_004023175.1 Mesorhizobium sp. M7A.F.Ca.MR.362.00.0.0 | reverse complement strand
ATTCTTCGAGCGCGCCGACGGCTGCCGGGTCTGGGATGTCGATGGCCGCGAGTACATCGACCTGATGTGCAGTTGGGGCCCCAATATCCTCGGGCACCATCATCAGGCGGTCGAGGCAGCGGCCGAGCGGCAGCGTCGTCTGGGCGATGCGATGAACGGCCCTGGCGAGGTGTTGGTCGAGCTGGCCGAACTGCTGGTCAAGACCGTCGCGCATGCCGACTGGGCGATGCTGCAGAAGAACGGCACCGACGCCACCACGGCCTGCGTGACGATCGCACGCGCCGGCACTGGCCGGCGCAAGGTGCTGGTCGCGCGCGGCTCCTATCACGGCGCCGTGCCGTGGTGCACGCCTTCGCTCGCCGGCGTCACCGCCGAGGACCGCGCCCATATCATCCATTTCGACTACAATGACGTTGCCAGCCTCGAGGCAGCCGTCGAGCAGGCCGGCAGCGATCTTGCCGCCGTCGTCGTCACCGCTTTCCGCCACGATATCGCCCGCGACCAGGAACTGCCGACCGCCGCCTTCGCCAGACGGGCGCGCGAGCTCACCACCGCCGCCGACGCGGCGCTGATCGTCGATGATGTCAGGGCCGGCTTCCGCATCGATCTCGCCGGCAGCTGGGAACCGCTCGGCGTACGGCCGGACCTGTCCGCTTTCTCGAAGGCGATCGCCAATGGCTATCCGCTTGCCGCGATCACCGGCACCGACCGGTTTCGCGAAGCCGCGACCAAGGTCTATGTGACGGGGTCGTTCTGGTATGGCGCCGTCGCCATGGCCGCCGCGATCGCCACCATCAACACGCTGCGCGACACCGACGCCATCTCCAGGATGACTGAAGCCGGCGACAGGCTGCGCTCAGGCCTCGATGCGGCAGCGAAGAAGCATGGCCTGTCGCTTCGCCAGACCGGCCCGGTGTCGATGCCGATGGTGCTCTTCGACGGCGATGCCGAATTCAAAAAGGCCGACGCCTTCTGCTCGGCCGCCTTGCGCGAGGGCGCCTATTTCCACCCCCGGCACAACATGTTCCTGAGTGCCGCGCATACCGCAAAAGACATAAATCTCGCCCTGCAGGCTGCCGATGCCGGCATGGCCGCAGCGGCGCAGGTGGCGTGACCAGCGCCGATGAGGTGGGAAGGAACAAATCGCTCAGCCGACGGCCGACACCAGGCGGCCGTTCTGCGCCGCGCGGCGCAGTTCCTCCGGCGTGACCGCACCGTCGTTCAGCCGTTCGAGAACCTTGACCAACAGGCGTCCGCCTTCGATCATGTCCTGCTGAATGCCCTTGCGCACGCCGTTCTCGTCACGCGCCCGCAGCGCGTCGAGAATGTCGAGGTGCCGGTGGCGGCCGTCGTAGGTCGGCCTGGCGTGCGGGTATTGATAGTTCACCAGTGGTCCGTTGCGCAGCCAGATGCCCTCGATGATGGCCAGCAACTCCGGCATTTGCGCCGCCTGGTAGATCGAGTGATGGAATTCCCAATTGTCGCGGACGGCTTCGAACCAATGGCCATTGTCCTCGTTGGCAATCAGTCTGTCATGCACCTCGGCCAGACGGTCGATCTCCCGTGGCTCGATGCGCGTTGTTGCCGCCGCCCCCGCCATGCCTTCGAGATGCAGCCGGATGCTGCGCAGTTCCAGATATTGGGCCAGCGACAGCTGGGCGACGGTGATCGAACGGCCAGCCTCCATCTCCAGACCCTTTTCGCGGACCAGCTGCATCAGCGCCTCGCGCACTGGCGTCTCAGACACCTGAAGGCTGGCGGCGAGGTCGCGGATCTTGAAGCGATGGCCCGGCCAGAAACGGCCTTCCATCATGGCGCGGCGAAGCTCCTCGTAGACGCGCGTCGTCAGATTGTCGCGCGCGATCGGCGCGATAGAAGCAGTCACATCCGCTCTCCGTTCTTGCAGTGGCGCAGGCGTCGCCTGCGTCGCGTGGGCTGTGTATATGATACCACGAATGGCCTGACCACCGACATGAGACAGGCAACTGCGAGACGGGCAGCCATGGTGCAGACGGACATGAGACGGGGCGCATGACCGCGACGCCTTCACTCCTGTTCGGCGCCATAGCCGACGATCTGACCGGCGGCACCGAGCTGGCGTCGATGCTGGTGGCGCGCGGCATTCCAACGGGATGCACGGTCGGACTGAGTGCGCCGATCCCACCAGGCAATCTTGCCCATGTGATCCTGCTCAAGACACGCGTCATCGCGGCCAGCGATGCGGTGCGCCAGGTTCTGGCGGCGGCGGACCGGCTGCTTGAAGCTGGTGCCCGGCAGATCTTCTTCAAATATTGCGCCACTTTCGATTCGACACCTGCCGGCAACATCGGCCCTTGCGCCGAGGCGCTGCTCGAGCGGCTTGGCGGCGGCGTCACGCTGTTCACCCCGGCGCTGTGTGAGACCGGCCGCACCGTCTATCAGGGACACATGTTCGGCGGCGCCCAATTGCTGGCTGAATCGCCCAAGCGCTTCGATCCGCTAACGCCGATGACCGATTCCAATCTGGTTCGCGTGCTGCAGGTGCAGAGCAAAGGCAAGGTCGGGCTGGTGCCCTATCTCGTCGTCGATGCCGGGGCGGAGGCCATCCGCAACGCCATACGAGAGCACAGCGCGGGCGGCGAGACGCTGCTGGTCACCGACACGATCCGCGAGCGCGACCTGGTTGCGATCGCGGAAGCGACCTTCGACCTGCCGCTGATGACCGGCAATTCCTCGGTCGCCGCGCATCTGCCACCGGCCTGGCTCACGCATGGGCTGCTGAATTCAGTCGATCTCGTTACCGCCAGCCTGCCGGCCATAAACGGCCCAGCGGCGGTGCTGGCCGGCAGCGTTGCCGACCGCACCATCGAACAGCTCGAACGCTTTGCGCAAAACAATCCACTGCTGACGATCGATCTGGCCAGCGCCTTCGCCGGCGCCGATGTAGTGGCCGAAGCGCGTGCCTTCGCCCAGCGGCATTTGCCCGGCACGATGATCGCCATTGCCACGACGGCGCCGCAAGCGACGGTCGAAGCGCTGCAGCAGGCGCACGGCCGCGATGTGGTGGCAACAAGGGCGGAAGAGATCTTGGCCGGGATCGCACAAATTCTTGTGCTCGATCTCGGTGTGCGGCGGCTGGTCGTCGCCGGCGGCGAGACCGCCGGTTCGGTGGTCAAGGCGCTCGGCATCGACCGCATCGCCATGGGTGCCTATGAGGGGCCGGGACTGTCGCGTGCCACTGCCCACCTCCCCGGCCTGCCATCCGAGCCGCTGGCGCTGATGTTGAAATCGGGGAAGCTCGGCGGCCCGGATATTTTCGCCGACGTCATGCAAGACATGACACGGGCGACCACCGTCGCGCCGGCGATCGATATATGGCCACCGGCAAAACCTGTCATGCGGCCAACCACAGGAAAAGCATCGTGATGGACACCGAGACTGCACGCGCCAGCCTGATCACCGCGACGCAGACGCTGGACGCCAGCGGGATGAATGTCGGCACCACCGGCAACATCAGCGTGCGGACGACAAGCGGCATGATGATCACGCCGACGGGAATAGCTACAAGCGCGCTTCGGCCGGAGCAGATGGTGCCGATGCAACTCGATGGCAGCTGGGAGGGGGCGTTCCGGCCGTCGAGCGAATGGGAAATGCACGCCGAGATCTACAAGGCTTTCCCCGAGGCCGGTGCCGTCGTGCATGCCCATCCCGACCATTGCGTGGCGCTATCGTGCCTGCGCGAGGGACTGCCGCTGTTCCATTACATGGTCGCTGGTTTCGGTGGCGATGATGTGCGCTGTTCGGACTATGCGCTGTTCGCGTCAAGCGAACTGGCCAAGGTTGCCGTCGTCGCGCTCAAGGACAGGTCGGCCTGCCTGCTCGCCAATCATGGCATGATCGCTTTCGGCGGCGATCTCGACACGGCGCTCATCCGCACCATCAAGCTCGAGACCTTGGCGCGGCAATACCTTTTGGCGCGCAGCGCCGGCACACCGGCGATCATCGAGGGCACCGAGCTTGCCGCCATTCGCGGGCGGTACAAGAATTACGGCCAGCAGAAGTAGCTGGCCGAGCATTTCCGGGAACGGCTCTTCGCGCTCTTGAAGTGAAGAACCACTCAGTCGACCCGCAAATGCGAGACGAGGGCTGCCACGTTCCGTGGAAGATCAGGCGGGGATCGGTTCGGCTGCAGGCGCATAGACGCTGACAGCCCCGGAGCCGATCAGTTGGTCGATGGTCTCGGCGCTGTAGCCGAGCACGTCGGCCAGCACGGCAGCTGTGTCCTGGCCCAGCATCGGCGGCGCGGTAAAGTCGGCGGTCAGCTGCGCGGCAAGTCCCTGTGCCGGGCGCACCATGGCGACGGAGCCGAGATGCGGATGCGGCAAGGTCTGGACGAGGCCACGTTCGCGCACATTGGGGCTATCGAAGACTTCCGGTATCGATTTTACCGTGCCGGCCGGCACGCTGGCGGCGGCACAGGTTGCCATCCAGTGGTCGCGTGGCTTGGTCTTGAAGGCAGCCGCCAATTCGGGGATCAAAGCCTCGCGGTTGGTGGCACGCGCGCCTGCCTTGATGAAGCGCGCATCCCCAGCCAGATGTGGCAGATCAAGGACCTTCTCGCACAGCGCCGCGAACTGGCGGTCATTGCCGACGGCCAGCGCGAAGCCGCCATCGGAGGCCTCGAATATCTGATAGGGGACAACCGTCGAATGCGCATTGCCGTAGCGGGCGGCCTCGCGGCCGGTGTTGAGGTAACCGCTGCCGACATTGATCAGCAGGCTGAGCGCGCAGTCGATCAGCGACAGGTCGAGGAACTGGCCCTTGCCGGTCGTCGTGCGCTCGAAAAGCGCTGCCAGGATCGACTGCGTCGCGACCATGCCGCAGACGATGTCGGTGATGGCGACGCCGACGCGCATCGGCTCGCCATTGCTCTCGCCAGTGATGGCCATCAGGCCGCTTTCGGCCTGCATGACGAAATCATAGCCGGGCCGTCCGGCATCGGGTCCGGTCTGGCCGTAGCCGGAGATCGAGCAGTAGATCAGCCGCGGGTTTGACGCGCTGAGTTCCTTGAAGCCGACGCCGAGGCGCTCGGCGGTGCCGGAGCGGAAATTCTCGACGACGATGTCGGCCTTCGCCGCCAGTTCGCGCACGATGGCCAGCCCCTGCGGGCTTTTCATGTCGAGCGCGATGCTCTGCTTGCCGCGATTGGCGCAGAGATAGTAGGTCGAGACACCCTTGTAGCTCGGCACCGACCACGCCCTGGTATCATCGCCGCCATCGATGTTCTCGATCTTCCAGACTTCGGCGCCGAGATCGGCAAGGCTCATCGTCGCCCACGGACCAGCCAGCACACGCGAGAGATCGAGAACCTTGATGCCTTCGAGCGGCAAGCGTGCGGATCCTGCCGTACCGGCATTCTCGGAATGGTCCTCAGTCACGATCAAGATTCCTTCGGGTGAATTCGGCAGGCCAATCACACAGTCTTGAACGTGTTGACCGGCTCCGGAAAATGACAGGCGACGCGATGCGAACCGCCAGCGGGATCGAGCGGCGGTTCGACGGCTGCACAGATCGCCTGTGCCTTGAAGCAGCGCGTGCGGAAGCGGCAGCCGGATGGTGGGTTGAGCGGACTCGGCACGTCACCGGTCAGCACGATGCGCTCGCGCTTGCGCTCCTTCTCTGGATTGGCGAGCGGCACCGCCGACAGCAGCGCCTGCGTGTAGGGATGCAGCGCCCTCGAATAGAGTTCGGCCGCGGGTGCGATCTCGACGATCTTGCCGAGATACATCACCGCGACCTGGTGCGAGATGTGGCGCACGACCGAAAGATCATGTGCGATGAACAGATAGGATGTGCCGAAGGACTGCTGGATATCCCTGAGCAAATTGAGCACGCCAGCCTGCACCGAAACATCGAGCGCCGAAACCGGTTCGTCGAGGATCACCACTTGCGGGTTGAGCGCTAGCGCGCGGGCGATGACCACGCGCTGGCGCTGACCGCCGGACAGTTCATGCGGATAGCGCTTGCCGTGATCGGGATTGAGCCGCACGAGTTCGAGCAATTCGGCGACGCGGGCGCGGCGGTCGGCCGCCGACATGTCGCTCATGCGCAAAGGCTCGGCGATGTTGTCGGCGATGCGCATGCGCGGATGCAGCGACCCGTACGGATCCTGGAAGACCAGCTGGATGTAGCGCCGCATCAGGCGCATGTCTTCGTGGTTGAGGGCGAGCAGGTTCTGGCCCCGGAACCAGCTTTCGCCGCTGGTGGGCTCGATCAGCCGCATCAGGCAGCGTCCGAGAGTCGACTTGCCGCAACCGGATTCGCCGACGAGGCCCAGCGTTTCGCCCGGCGCCAAGTCAAAGGACACATCGGCCACCGCACGCACATGGGCAACCGCGCGATCGAAGACGAGGCCACCGCGAACCGGAAAATCCTTGACAAGATGGCGCACGGAAAGCGCTGCCGCCGGCTTGGTTTCGACTTGAGTTTGCTCCACTGCGCTCATGGGGCCATGCTTCCACTGTCCAGTTCTGCCGCCGCCAGCGAGGCGCTATGGAAGGGCGGCAAGGTCGTCGCGAAATGGCAGGCCGAGAAGCGGCCGCCTATGTCGTGCAAAGGCGGATCCTCGGTCCTGCAGCGTGCCTCGGCATAGATGCAGCGCGGATGGAAGGCGCAGCCGCCCGGCAAGCGCCCAAGTGCGGGTGGCGAGCCATCGATCGAAAACAGCCGCTCGCGGCTTTCCTCGAGATTGGGGATCGAGGCAATGAGGCCGCGCGTATAGGGATGGCGCGGGTCGGCGAACAGCTCGGATACGCCAGCCTGTTCGACGACACGGCCGGAATAGACGACCGCGACGCGGTCGGCATGACCGGCGACGACGCCGAGATCATGGGTAATCAGCACCAGGCCAAGGCCGAGCCGCTCCTGCAACGAACGCAGCACTGCCAAAATCTGCGCCTGCACCGTCACATCGAGCGCCGTGGTCGGTTCGTCGGCGATTAGCAAATCGGGATCGTTGGCGACGGCCATGGCGATGACCGCGCGCTGGCGCATGCCGCCGGAGAATTCATGCGGATACTGGTTCACCCGGCGCTCCGGCTGCGGGATCGCCACCAGATTGAGCAATTCCACCGCCCGCGCCATGGCCTCCTTGCGGGTGACGCGCTGATGCAGCCTGACCGCCTCGGCGATCTGGGCGCCGACGGTCATGACCGGGTTTAGCGAGGACAGCGGGTCCTGAAAAATCATGGCGATGCGCGCGCCCCTGATCTTGCGCATTTCGCGTGACGATTTACCGACCAGTTCGTCGCCGTTGAAGCGGACCGAACCGGTGACGACCGCGTTCTTTGAGGTAAGGCCGAGCGCGGCGAGCATGCCGACGGACTTGCCCGAGCCGGACTCGCCGACAATACCGACCACCTCGCCCTTGGCGACATCGAGGTCGATGCCGCGCACCGCTTCGAACTGACTGCCGGCCCGCCGGAATCCGACCCGCAGGCCGCGTATGGACAGCAGCGGCTCGCGCTCGCCTGCCTTGTCGACTCCGCCCGGTGGCGCTGAAGATATCTGTGCGCTCATCGCCTAGTCCGACCTTGGATCGAGAATGTCGCGCAAGCCGTCGCCGATGAAGTTGAAGCCGAGCACGATGGTGAGGATGGCGATGCCGGGACCGAAGGCGATCCACCATTGGTAGAAATGGACGGCGCCATCGGAGATCATCGACCCCCATTCGGGCGTCGGCGGCGTGGCGCCGAGACCGATGAAGCTGAGCGACGCGGCAAGCAGCACGACCTGGCCGAGATCCATCGTCGCGCTGATCAGCACCGGGGTCCAGCAAAGCGGCAATATGTGCGTGAACAGCACGCGGCGCGGCCTGGCGCCGGCGGCGATCGCCGCCTCGACATGCTCACGCTCCTTCACCTCCAGCACCTGCGCCCGCATCAGCCGGGCATAGACCGGCCACCAGACCAGCACCATGGCGATGGCGGCATTGCCGAGGCCGGGGCCGAGCGACGCCGCGACGGCCATGGCCAGCAGCATCGGCGGAAAGGACAGAGTGACGTCGACAAGCCGCATGATCGCCGCACCGGTCAGCCCGCCGACGAAGCCGGAGATAGCGCCAAGCAGCGAGCCGATGATCACAGCGGAGACGACGACCAGAACCGCGATCGGCAGCGAATGCGCGGCCCCATGCAGAGTGCGGGCCAGCACATCGCGCCCGAGTGCGTCGGTGCCCAGCCAATGCGACCAACTCGGCGCCTGAAGCCGCCGCGCGACCATTTCGAGCGGATCGAACTGCACGACCAGGGCGGCGAATACGGTCATGAACAGCCAGAACAGGATGACGACCGTGCCGATGACCAATGGCGCGGTCAGCCATTCGGGGACCGTCGAGGAGCGGGACTTGGTGACGACGACTGCCATCAGCTCAACCTCACGCGCGGATTGGCCACCACGTAGAGGATGTCCGTGATGAGGTTGGTGACCAGGAAGGCGAGGCCGCCGACGATGGTGACGCCGATGATCGCCGGGAAGTCGAGCGCGCGCGCCGCCTCGACGGCATAGGAGCCCATGCCCGGCCAGGAAAAGATGGTTTCTGTCAGCACCGCGCCGGTGATCAGATAGGCGAAGGAATAGCCGATGACGGTCAGGGTCGGCACCATGGTGTTGCGCAACGCATGGACGATGACGACGCGGAATTCGCTCGCCCCCTTGGCGCGCGCGGTGAGCACGAACTCGCGGCTCATCACATCAAGCATGTTGGCGCGCACCAGCCGCGATATGGTGCCGGAAACCGTCCAGCCGAGGACGAAGGCCGGCAGAAGCAGGTGCCGGAGCGCGTCCTTGAAGACGGTCCAGTCGCCAGCCAGAAGCGAATCGATGGTCAGGAAGCCGGTGATGCCGGGCGGCAATGCCAGGCGGGCATCGACCCTGCCCGGCCCCGGCAGCCAGTTCAGCATGACGGAGAAGATGAACAACAGGCCGAGCCCCGACCAGAACACCGGCAGCGAAGAGCCGAACAAGGCGAACAGCCGCGCGCCATGGTCAATCAGGCTGTTGCGGAAATAGGCGGCCAGCACACCAAGCACAATGCCGAGCGTGGTGCCGAAGATCATCGCAGCGAAAACCAGTTCGAGCGTTGCCGGCAAGCGGTAGAGAATGTCGGTGCCGACATTGCGCTTGGTGATGAACGAGGTGCCAAGATCGCCGCTCAGCAGATTCCCAAGATATATCATATAGCGTTCCGGCAAAGGACGATCGAGACCCCAGCGCGCCTTGGCGGCGGCCACCACTTCGGGGTTGCTCATCTGCTGTTCGGCGACAATGGCGGTCAGCGGATCGCCCTTGGTCACCGTGGTGATCAGGAAGGCGATGGTGACGATGCCGAGCACCAGAAACGGCATGGCGATAAGCCGGCGCAAAATATAGCGAGACACGTGGCTACCTTCACAAGGACGGGCTTCGTAAGATGGCACAGGGCGCTGGGAGATGCCATCGAGGGAAGCATATTGACAGGGAGGGAAAGCGCCTGTCAAATATAAATGGAATTTAATTTCATTTTTGGGAAAGCGCCGGCGACACCGGCCGACAGGCGGACGACGACGCCAGAAAGACCTCAGCGTGCGCAAGCGAGCCACCAGGGACGAGACGGAGCTTGAAGTCGAAGGCGCGCAGCTTTCGTCGTCGCTGGTGCGCGGGCTCGGCATCCTGCGCGCCTTCCGCCCGGGCGATGCCTCACTCGGCAATCAGGACATCATTGCCCGCACCGGCCTGCCCAAGGCCACGGTTTCACGCATCACCTATACGCTAAGCGCGCTCGGCTATCTCCTCTACGACAAGGACCTTGGCCGCTACAGCCTCGGACCCGCCACCGTGGCGCTGGGCTATTCGGCGCTCAGTTCCAGCGCCGTCGTTCACGTTGCCCGGCCGCTGATGCAGCCGCTGGCCGACCTGACCGGTGCGGCGGTGGCGCTCGGCACGCGCGACAGCCTCAACATGGTCTATCTGGCCAATTGCCGGTCGGAGAGCCTTGTCACGCTGCGGCTCAATCCAGGCTCCTACCTGCCGATCTGGAAGACATCGATGGGGCTGGCCTATGCGGCGGCCCTTTCACCTGAGGAGCGCGCTCGCCTTGTGGAGGCTTTGCAGGAGGCCGAGCCGGACAGGGCGGCGATGATCGGGGCGGCGATCGACGATGCGATCGCCCAGTATGCAGACAAGGGCTATGTGACGTCGTTCGGCGCCTGGCACAGCTATATTCATGCGGTCGGCGTGCCGTTCCGTCCGAGTGACGGCTCGCCGCTGGTTGCCATCACCTGCGGCGGCATCGGCGAGATCATCACGGAAGAGCGCGCGCATGCCGAGATCGGACCGGCGCTGGTGGCGATGGTGAAGGCGCTGGGCAGAGAGCTCGAGGGAAATCCCGGGTAACGGGATTGGCCCAGACGATCGGCCTCGCATGCCGGCTTGAACTCGCCTGATGGTGACCGCACAGTCGCAGTCGATGGTATGGCGGTCGCGTACCGTCATCGTCCATCGGGTTGAGATGATGGGGAAAATCGGATGCCGATGAATTTTACAGGGCGGTTCAGCGATCGAGCGGCGGTGATCACCGGCGGCGCTTCGGGCATCGGTCTGGCAGTGGCTCAGAGGATTGTCGAAGAGGGCGGACGGGTTTCAGTCTGGGATCGCGATCCGGCTCAGATCGAACAGGCCAAAGCCACCCTTCCCGGCCTCCACGGTGTTGCCATCGACGTCGCCGATGCGGCCGGCGTGGAACGCGCCAAGCAGTCGGCGATCGAAGCGCTTGGCGGTGTCGACATCCTGGTCACCAGTGCGGCGATCACCGGGCCGAACATGACGACCTGGAACTATTCGACCGAGGATTGGCAGAAGGTCATCGACATCAACATCAACGGCGTCTTCTACTGCAACAAGGCGCTCGTGCCACACATGCTCGAGCGCAACTATGGCCGCATCGTCAACATAGCCTCGATCGCCGGCAAGGAAGGCAATCCCAATGCCTCCGCCTACAGCACCTCGAAGGCTGCGGTGATCGGCCTGACCAAGTCGCTCGGCAAGGAACTGGCCAAGACCAAGGTGACGGTCAATTGCGTCACACCGGCGGCCGTGCGCACCGCTATCTTCAAGCAGATGAGCCAGGAGCACATCGACTTCATGCTGTCCAAGATACCGATGGCGCGCTTCGGGGAGGTCGAAGAGGTGGCGGCGCTGATCTGCTGGATTGCCTCGGAAGAGTGTTCGTTCACGACCGCCGCCGTATTCGACGTTTCCGGCGGCCGCGCCACCTACTGAGGCAGGACGCATCTCAATTCCGCGTGACGACGCAACGAACGGGAGCGTAGGGGCGTATAGTCCCAGGCGTCGAATCGACGTTGACGCAACAAAGCTATACGGGAAAGCTATGACGCGGCATGACAGTTCAGCATGCGTGATGATCTGCCGGTGCGGGGCAACTGGTTGGCGGTTGACGGACGCTGCAACCATCCGGCGGGAGCTTGTTTCCTTTGCTTAGAGCCGAGCCTGCCGCGCTGTCCGACGACGAGCTTCTGGACCGCTATCAGCGCGCCGCCTTCGACTATTTCCTCGAGAACGTGAACCCCGAAAACGGATTGGTCGCCGACACGTCGCGGCCGAATTCGCCGGCCAGCATCGCTGTCGTCGGCTTCGCGCTGTCCAGTTATCCGATCGGCGTCGAGCGCGGCTGGATGGCGCGCGATGCCGCCGCGAAGCTGACGCTGGCCGCGCTGCGCTTCTTCTCGGCCAGCCCGCAAGGCCATAGCGACGACGTCACCGGCCACAAGGGTTTCTACTACCATTTCCTCGATATGCGGACCGGCCTGCGCGTCTGGCGCTGCGAACTGTCGATGGTGGATACGGCATTGCTGATATCGGGCATGCTGGTGGCGGGCGCCTATTTCTCCGGTGACGATGACGAGGAAGCCGAAATCCGCCAACTGGCCGAGGCGCTCTACCGGCGCGTCGACTGGCGGTGGGCACAAGGCTCAAGCCCGACCTTGCGACAAGGCTGGAAGCCGAAGAGCGGCTTTCTCCACTATGGCTGGGAGGGCTACAACGAAGCCACAATCCTCTACATCCTGTCGATGGCTTCGCCCGACAGCCCGACCTCGGACAACAGCTACGAGGGCTGGACAGCGACCTATCAGTGGGAAAACATCTACGGCTACGACGTGCTGTATGGCGGTCCGCTGTTCATGCACCAGTTCTCGCATGCCTGGATCGATTTCGCCGGCATCCGCGACGCCTTCATGCGCGAGAAGAACTCGGACTATTTCGAAAACAGCCGCCGCTCGACCTATCTGCACCGCGACTATGCACGCCACAACCCTTACGGCTATGGTGGCTACGACGAGAACCTTTGGGGTCTTTCGGCGGGCGACGGGCCAGGCGGTTTTCGCACCAGCGTGGAGCGACAGCGCCGGCGGTTTTCCGGCTATGCCGCGCGCGGCGCGCCGTTCGGGCCCGATGACGGGACGATCGCGCCTTGGTCCTATCCGGCATCACTGCCTTTCGCCCCGGAGATCTGCTTGGCGGCGTTGCGCCATCTCGGTGATCGCTACCCCGAGGTGATCGGTAATTTCCGACTGCCGAGCGGTTTCAACCCGACATTGGCGAACCGGCGTAAGTTCGGGAGGCACGGCTGGGTGTCGGAAGGCCACTATGGGCTGGATCAAGGCATCGTGGTGATGATGATCGAGAACCATCGGTCAGGGTTGATCTGGAGACTGATGCGGTCAAATCAACACATCCGCAACGGCCTGCGCAAGGCCGGGTTCAATGGCGGCTGGCTGTCTCAGCCAGCAAGCCCGGCGTCGGGTGGCGGCGATGTCGCGTGACCGGACCAGGGCTACCGCCTTTCCTGTCGATCACAACGACATTGAGCTGATCAAGGGCGCCCATCCGCCGCACTGGAAGAACCCGCAGCCGGACGATCCCTACAATATCGTGGTCATCGGTGCCGGGCCGGCTGGGCTGACCGCCGCCTACGAAGCGGCCGGCCTCGGCGCAAAGGTCGCGCTCATCGAGCGCAACCTGATCGGCGGAACTTGCGTCAATGTCGGTTGCATCCCGTCGAAGTCGATCATCCGCACCGCAAGGCTTTATGCCGACATGCGCGATGCCGAGAATTTCGGCGGCGACATGCCGGACCGTCTTCACGTCAACTTTCAGCGCGCCATGACGCGGATGCGGCAGATCCGGCAGCGGATCAGCCGCGCCGATGCCGCCGATAGCCTGATTTCCGAAGGCATCGACCTTTATTTCGGCGAAGCGCGGTTTTCCGGAAGGGACGCTGTCACGGTCGCCGGACAAACCTTGCGTTTCAGGAAGGCGCTGATCGCGACAGGCGCGCGCCCGAGGCTGCCGACCATCCCGGGGCTGGTCGAGGCCGGCTATCTCAGCAACGAGACCATGTTCGATCTCACGGAGTGCCCGAAGCGGCTTCTGGTCATCGGCGGCGGCCCGCTCGGTTGCGAGGCGGCGCAGGCCTTCTGCCTGCTGGGCGCGAAGGTCATCCAGGCGCAGCGCGAACCGATGTTCCTGCCCGGTGAGGAACGCGATGCCGCCCAAATCCTTTCGGACGCGCTGGCGCGCGAGGGTGTCGAGGTTCGCCTCAACACCGAGGTGGTGGCGGTGCGGACGGAAGGCGGCAAGAAGCTCGCCGACCTGGTGTGCGACGACATCACGACGACGATTTCCGTCGATGAGATCATCACTGGCATCGGCCGATCGCCCAATGTCGACGGCCTCGACCTGGAAAACGCCGGGGTGGCATACGATGCCGACGGTATCAAGGTGGACGACTGTCTCCGCACCACAAATCCGCGCATCTATGCGGCGGGCGATGTCTGCCTCGCCTACAAATTCACCCACACCGCCGAGGCGACAGCCCGCATGGTCGTGCGCAATGCCCTGTTTCTCGGACGCAGGAAACTGAGCGAACTGGTCATTCCGTGGTGCACCTATACCGATCCGGAGATCGCCCATGTCGGCCTCTATCCGGCGGAGGCGCGCCAGAACGGCATCCCAGTCAAGACCTATACAGTGCTGATGCACGATGTCGCCCGTGCGGTGATGGATGGCGAGGAGGAGGGTTTTGTCAAAATCCACGTCAGGGAGGGATCCGACCGCATCCTGGGCGCCACGGTCGTTGCCAGCCATGCCGGCGAGATGATCAATGCGGTGTCGCTGGCGATCAAATCGGGCATGGGATTGCGTGCGCTGGCCGACGTCATCCATCCATTCCCGACGCAGGCGCAAGGCATCAAGATGGCCGGCGACGCCTATCGGCGGACAAGGCTCACCTCATCGTGGAAGCGTCTGGCGGGCCGCTGGTTGGCGTGGTCAAGGCGATGGTGACAGCAGCCTGCCGCAACTGGTGCATCTGACAATCAGCGACGATGCGGCGCTTGACGAAAGCCTCGTTCGGCTGAACAAGTCGAAGCCGATTGTTATGGTTTGGGGCCGTCGCGCATGCCGTCTGGAATGAAGCCTACGGCGCAAAGCCCAGAGTGCCCGCTTTGAAACCCGCGGGCGCACAACCGCTCGACGCTGTCTCCGCGGCGAAAGCCGGGCGACGTGTGCTGGTTGTGTCCCACGATCCAGCCTTTCCGCCGATCTCCGGCGCGGATCTGCGGAACTACCGCAATGCTGAGTCTGCTGCGCAATTCGGCCCGGTCTGCCTGGTGTCTGTGCTGCCGCAGGCGACGGAAACAACCGATCCGTCGATCCGCACCGAAGCCTTGTCGATCAAGGGAGAGACCCGCTCCGCCTCGATCGGGTGGTGGCGTATAAGGGCGGAGCGTCGCATCTCGCGCGTCGCCTTGACGCGGCTGGAGACACTGGTTCGGGACTTCCGCCCGGACACGGTGGTGATCGAGGGTATCGGCCTGTTCAAGCTGCTGCGGCCTTTGCGGGCACTGACGAAACAGCTCATCCTCGACATGCACAATGTCGAGTCCGACCTGGCGGGACAGCTGCGGCACGTCGATGCGAAGCGGGCTGCGGTGGCGACGATCAGCGAGGGCCTTGGCATCAGGCGTCTCGAGAGAAAGGCGCTTGCCCTTGTCGACAGGGTCTGGGTCTGCTCGAGCCAGGATCGGGAGCGGTTGATGGCGCTTTCCCGGCATAAGTTGCCGATCGATGTCGTTCCAAACGGAATTCCGCACGCCGGGCACAGCCCCGAAACGCTGCCCGCCGAGCCCGTATCCGACGAAAGCTTTCCGGTGATCCTGTTCGTCGGCCATCTCGGCTATCCGCCAAACGTCGATGCCGTCCAGAGGTTAGCCGGCTCCATACTTCCGCGCATCCGACTGACCTTGCCGACCGCGACACTGATTCTCGCTGGGCGCAACCCGACAACGGCCGTGCAAGCGCTGGCAGGATTGCCTGGCGTGGAGC